>NZ_JBFUIO010000156.1:0-4028 GCF_056401835.1 Paenisporosarcina sp. P4_D4
GTATTAGAGGCCGCTCTGAAAGGCAAAAAAGTAACCAAACAAAAAGCCAACGAACAGGTAGATCAAGAACATTCCACATTCCAAAGTGAACTGGAAAAAATCTTACCTGCTGCCACTTCTTCTTCAGAAGTCAAAAGTGCAGAACCTTCTTATAAAATCACCAGTTCCTACAAAACTTCTTATAACGGGGTGGCTCTTACCCTTCCTGCGAGCCAAGTAGAGACGTTGATGAAATCGGAAGTGGTCCAATCCGTACACAAAAATATCACCTTTACGGTAGAGCCTCCTTCCATCGCACAGGAAGAATCTAATAACGCTTCGACGCAAGCGGCTAGTGTTCCCCTTGTAGGAGTAGACAAGCTTCATGCGGAAGGAATCACAGGGAAAGGCGTAAAAGTAGGGGTCATCGATTCAGGGGTCGACTACAATCATCCTGATCTAATAGATGCCTTCAAAGGTGGCTATGACTTTGTCGATAATGACAACGATCCGATGGAAACCACCTACGCAGATTGGAAAAAGTCAGGTAACGCGGAATTCGATAGCGGAATCTCCTACTACACTGAGCATGGGACTCACGTATCTGGAATCATCGTCGGTCAAGCTAAAAATGATAGTGAAGTCTCTGTCAAAGGAGTCGCTCCAGATGCTGACCTCTATGTGTACCGTGTCCTTGGACCATATGGTAGCGGTACTTCGGAAGCCGTAATGGCGGGGATCGACCGAGCCGTTGCCGATGGCATGGATGTCATTAACATTTCCTTGGGAGCAGGAATTAACGATCCATACTATCCAACGAGTACAGCCGTGAACTATGCGGTATTAAGTGATGTCACTGCCGTGGTGGCTGCGGGTAACTCAGGACTTAACTCTTACACTCTCGCCTCTCCTGGAACTGCTGCACTCGCTCTCACCGTTGGAGCCAGTGATGTATCCATTTCTCATTCGTCCATGAAAGGGGCGATCGGAACACTCAGTGGGCTGGAACTGCTTAACATGGCAAAATCCTTCACTGATAACCTATCTACTCTAGAAGGGAAAAGTTTAGAACTAGTAAACGTAGGTCTTGGTGGTAACGCGAATTACACGGGCAAAGATGTGAATGGCAAAATCGCTTTCGTTGCTCGGGGAACATATGCATTTGCAGATAAAGTGAAGTTTGCGAAACAACATGGCGCGGCGGCTGTCTTAATGTATAACAACGAACCTGGCCATATTCCTGCTTACTTGGGAGAAAATCAAAACTTTATTCCTACTTTCTCTCTTACTCAAGAGGATGGACTCAAGGTGAAGGAGCAACTAACTGCAGGAAATAAATCCTTCACATTTAGTAATTTAACTGTAACCAAAACACAAGGGGACACCCTAGCTGACTTCAGTTCTCGTGGACCAGCCAAAAGAACCTATGACATCAAGCCAGAAGTCACCGCTCCTGGAGTCAGTGTGTTGTCTTCTGTACCCGCTTACATCGGGAACCATGACGCACCAACCGATTACAAATATGCGTATGCTCGTCTCTCAGGTACTTCCATGGCAACGCCAAATGCGGCTGGTGTAGCAGCACTCTTATTACAAGTCAATCCAACGTTACAGCCTGAAGATGTAAAAACAATCATGATGAACACCGCTGATCCACTGAATGGTTCCTACAGTGTATTTGAAGTGGGAGCAGGACGCGTGGATCCTTATCAAGCCGTCCATACGGGGATGAAGATTCAAGTACAGGATACGACCCTAGTTCCTAACGCTGATGGAATCACTACTATCAAAGAAAAAACAGGTGGCATTGCGTTTGGCACTCATTATGCAGGTGAAGATCTTAGCGTTACCAAAAAGTTGAAATTTCAAAACCTAACTGATAAAGTAAAGAATTTCAATTTGAACGTTCAGTTCCAAGCGGTGAAAGGTAGCCTAGATGCCGTAGCCAACCAGGTACAAGTGAAATTCCACCCAACCTTAACAGTGGATCCAGCTTCTACCGAAAGTCTACATGTTACCATCGAAGTGCCTAAAGCTGCTGCTGAAGGAATTTACGAAGGTTACCTCTTAGTGACCAACCAAGAGGATCAAACCGAGCAATATCGGATTCCATTTAGTGTTCGTACAGCGGAAGACAACTTCAAAACACTGGATATCGGTGGTAGTAATATATTTTCCCCAGCCTACTATCGCTATGATCACTATGGCGAATTTAATAGACAATCTTTGGTATCTGCGCAAATGAACTTGAAAACACCAATGAAAACCATGGACATGATCTTAGTAGACCGGAAATCTGGGCAAGAGCTTGGTTTCGTTGGACGACACAATCTGGTTGGAAAAAACGTCGATACAAGCTATTTCCTAGTTATGTTTAATGGAAACTACTATCCGTTTACAGCCGATGGAATCTCTACAGAAAAAGCACAAGCAAAACCGGGGCAATACCAACTGAAAACGATTACGACTACTGAGGCTGACAAAGTTCTTACCAAATCCTTCGATCTATTAGTAGATATTGATCTACCTACTTTTACAAGCTCATTGGATCAAGAGTCTCCGATCCTTGAGTACAAACCAGGTCAAACTACTTATCCATTTGAAGTGCAAATCTATGACAAAGAAATTGAAGCGGCAAAACAAGCAGGGATGGCAGTCGACCAATCCAAAAACCGGCTCTTGTCGTACTTCAACAGTCCAGTACCTAGCTCTGTCCGTATGGACGCAGCGGGAAAATGGAAAGAAGAAATACCGATGGATGAAAAAACTCCGGTCCTAAGCTTTAAGATGGATGGATTTGATGGAGGTGGGAACATAGGTGGAAGGAAAGCCTACTACTTTGTTAAAGAAGATACTCCATTTGCTTATGGAACCAGTAAACAAAAATCGATCGCATTAGGGGAAACGATTACCACTACCCTCACACTGGACAATGTAAAAAAATTAAAGTCAGCCACTTGGAATTTGTTAGACTCTGACTTTTATGGTCCTAAGTTTGGCACTCAACTAGAAGTGGTTGAGGCAAAACCCAATGCAGCATTAAGTGAGTTTGGTGAAGGAACAGTAACCGTTACCTATACGAATGGAAAACCATCGATCAAACTAGATGTAGCGTCTACGAAAGAAGTTTCTGGCAAAATCCCTGCTGTAGACGTAACTATTAAGGTGAAAGATACTGCTTACACTACAAGAGCAGGATTTAATGCAAAGGTTTCTTATGTGAATGAAGCGGGCACATCAACCAATCCCTTCTTTGCACCATTTTCTTGGAACGTCACCCCTACGTTCTCTGAAGCATTTGGCTACCTTACAGCAGAAGGTTTTAGAAAGTATGCATCTGGTCAAGTTATCATCTGGGATAAAAAAGATTGGGTTCAAGCTGGGGCTAAAGTAATCTTTTCCGATGCTATGGGTAAAGTCTACGATGCAACTATAAATAGCAGAATCCAACCAGAGTTCCTTGTGACTAAGCTTCCGTTAACCGATCAACTATTTACCAAAGAAGTACACCTACCCGGGCACTTTATTACGATACAAAAAAATCAAAAAGTTGGCTTCTTACGCAACGGTGTGTGGTATGGGCAATATATGTACATTGACAACAAAGAAGCAGTAGCAGGTGATGTAAACCAAGACCAAGTAATCGACATTTACGATGCACTGGCGATTCAAGAAGCTTGGGGCACAAATAAACGCGAAGCAGATATTAACTTTGATGGTATTGTTAATGCAACAGACATCGGATTTGTCAAAACCAACTACTTAAAAGTAAATCCAGATGTAGAAAACACGCCAAAACCTGCAAATCATGTGAAGAGTAAAAGATTAGATGATATTTTAAGAGAACTTGGAGTTACACCTTAATTCAATTTGCTTTGGGAGTCCTGATCWGATCAGGACTCTTTTTTTCATCATTCTAGCTCTTAGTTGGACTGATAGCATGGTCCACAATAAATTCTGCCATAGGCTTCAAATGTTTCATTAGACTCTAAACGTTGACCGCAATCTGAACAACTCTCCCTATACACATTTGGGTTTTTTAAGTAAGC
>NZ_JBFUIO010000157.1:0-3976 GCF_056401835.1 Paenisporosarcina sp. P4_D4
TTTACCAATTGTCGATGTGCCATCAAACACAGTGCCGTTCGCATCGATTAATCGAATAGATGCACCAAGTTTTGTCCAATCTTTTAATGGCACGGCAGATCCTCTTAATGTGCCAGTTACATCCGAGAAGGTTGACTGTAGTTGCCATTCCATTCCCGCAGAAGAGACGGAAATACGATTATCCAGATCATTCGTATAAGCAACGGTCGGATTTACGGCTGCACTTACTGCAAATGCTGTATCCTTCACTTTCAATGTTAGATTGATTGCAGGAATATTTCCGCTCACCGTTTTTGTTCCATCCATAGTCAGCTTCACTTTTGAAGTGTTGCCTGTCGTTTCAACATTCACCTCGGATGCACCGTAATTCGCAAGTGCATCATTCGCCTTTACATCTACAATCTCAAAGCTTTGGCCGATGTTAGTAAGAGTCCACTCTGCGGTTTTCAACTTATCTACGTTATTTAAAATGAGGGTAGCAGATACCGATTCTCCCATTTTTACGTTTGTTTTGTCAGTCTTCATATATCCGTACGGTGTACCCGCTTTAACAAAGTAGTAATTTTTCTTTGGAGTCGGATTTTTCGCGCCATCTTGTCCATTTAATGTAAAGCGATTAAATGGGTTCGTTTCATTTATCGGAAAGTCAAAATTCACCATCCCGTCTATCCCGACAGGAAGGACAGGCTTAGAGCTTCCATTAATAAAATACTTGAGAGAGTTGATAGACTGATCGACATTCATTCCGGATGCCACCATCTTTTCCACTTCTTCATCTGTAACTTTAATTTGAAGAGGAACTGTTTTTTGTCCCGGCTGATATTCATAGACAGGTGATTCATTTCCATCTAAAGTTGTTGTCATCGTTGGGCTGTTAGGGTCAACATATATATCATTATTCATCGTAAAAATATGATCACGTTCACTTGTACCAATAACTTTAATCTGGTAATATCCAGGTTTTACATAACTCTGTTGAGCGGAGATTGGCTTTTCTGGATTTCCAGTAAACGCATAGTATTTACCATTAAATATCCTTTCAACATAATAATTCGTACTATCATACAAATCATCTGTATAAATCGTCTCTATAAATCCAATATCATTTCCGGTTTTTCCATCTACCAAAACTAAATCCAGCCATTTCATAGGAGATTTTAATCTGAAATTCAATCTTTCATACCAAGTAGAAGCACTAATTGGGCTCACTTGTAAATGGTAAGGTGAAATTGCATTTGAAGAAAGGGAAGTAGATTCAATTCCTTCTTCAGTTGTTCGAACGCTAAACGGAATCCGATATTGTTCGTTTTTGTCGTCTTGGTTTGAAATGATAAGATATCCTTCATAAATGCCCGCCTTGGCAGTCGCTGGAACTGTTATTGTAACAGGCACTTTTTTTGTTTTAAAAGATTGAACTGGAATAACCTTTGGAATATCTAATATCACCTTATTAGAACTAGCATCGAGTGATCCGTTTACATCTGTTTGGAATTGGACATCCACATCAAACTTTTTCATGTTTTTTTCGAAGTTTGTAATATTTACAGTCTTTTTAATAAATGTTTCTTCGTTTGCATAATGATTACCGAAACTAAGTCCGCCTGTCTCGTCTTTTATTGCAATGTTTTCTTCATTGAAGCGAATTGGAGTTTCATCTTGAACTCGAAGCTCCATTCCTGTATGGACGGCACGATATGGGTCTACACGACCTGCGCCTACATCAAATACACTATATTTGTCCGCTAATGGTTTAGCTGTATTCATCAAAATCGTTTTAATATCACTTGGCTCGAGATCAGGATTAGCCTGTAGTAATAAAGCAGAAATTCCTGTTACATGAGGTGCGGCCATTGATGTACCAGACATGCGGTTATAAGCGTATTGATAATTAGATGGATCATTTTGATAAACCGAATAAGCTGGAATGCTTGATAAAACGTTCACACCTGGGGCGGTGATTTCTGGCTTCATATCGTAATTTTTGCGTGATGGCCCGCGAGAGCTGAACCAAGCAAGCTTATCACCTTCTGTATATTCTTCTTTAAAATTTTTAAAAGTCAATTTCGTATTGCCTGTAGCTAATTGTGCTTTTAACTCCAATCCTTGCTCATAGCTAATGGAAAAAGCAGGAATGAAGTTTTGATCCTCTCTTACGAAAGGGTTTGTCCCGCTATTTGGGATATTGTGATATGCGATGATGGCAGCTGCACCGTGATTCTTGGCATAAACGGTTTTAGTTTGAGTCCCAATACCGCCGGTACTCACGAAAACGATCTTTCCAGCGACATCCTTCCCAACGTAATCGGATTCCAAACCGACCCCTAAATCAATGACCTCATATTGATGTTTGTTAAAAACACTCAAATCGGTCACTAAATCACTGTATAGATTGCTTAAAAGAAATTCTGTCGTAGAACCAGATACTACTCCAGTATATTGCGCTACCGGAATAGGTGCACTGCTTGCTCCAACCGTCAATGCTAAAGCAGCCGCTCCCGGAGAGCCAAGAGTATACGAATAAGGTCCAGAGTTACCAGCCGAAACAACCGCGGTCACACCATTTAAAACCGCATAATTGATAGCTGTACTTGTAGGATACTGYGGATCATTGATGTTGATCCCTAATGATAGATTGATAACATCCATGCCATCGCCAACTGCTTTTTCTATACCCGCTAGAATATCTTCCAGTCCACCCGTTCCATATGGCCCTAAAACACGATATCCATAAACTTCAGCTTCAGGTGCAATTCCTTTTACAGCTACACCGCTCGTATTTTTTGCTCGCCCTGCTATCGTACCTGAAACATGCGTACCATGATTCGTATAATATGGTGAACCACCTTCACTAGTCTCTGGAAGTCCAGACTTTTTCCAATCGTCGTATGAGGTTTCCATTGGATCAAGATCGTTATCTACAAAATCATATCCACCCTTAAAAGCATCTTTTAAATCAGGATGGTGATAATCGATACCTGTGTCAATGACTCCGACCTTCACTCCTTTTCCTGTAACACCCTCTTTATGTAACTTGTCTACACCTAGAAAAGGAATACTCTCTATTCTTTTAGTAGATTCTTCTTCTTCACTAGAATCTGATTGGATTGGCGGATCGATAGTAAATGTAACACTTTTATAAACAGCTTTTACAGCATCTGATTTAAGTAGCGACTCTACTTCGTTCGCGGGTAGTTTCATAGAAACCCCGTTGTAGGCTGTCTTAAAGGAACGCGTTATTTTATAAGATTTTTCACTACTTTTTCCCAGATTGGATGGAAAAATTCTCTTTAAATCAGCTTCAAAAGTAGCGTGCTCATGGTCAATCTTGTTTTTCGCTTGTTCTGGTGTCAGTTTCTTTCCTTTAATAGCAGCTTCAAGTACCTCAACTTTCTCAGGCTTGGACTTAAACTCGACAATAACAGAGATTTCATTATCACTCTTTAATTCTTCTTCATCAAATCCTTGCACCCCATAGTCTTCCGTGGCTTGAAGCTTAGTCAACGCGTCCCGCTGCTCTTTGGTCAGCGTAGCCAAGATTTGTTCAGCCTTTGTACTAGACACAGATTCACTTTGAAAAAGTGTCTCCTCAGCATGTACTTGAGATGGTAAAATATGATTTGTGTTTGATAGACTGCTTGAAAGCAAACCTATCCCCAATGCAAGCGTTGTCACTTTTTTAATAAAATTCTTTTTCATTCTCTTTTACCTCTCCCCCATTAAAATATTATGATAAAATTTTTTCCCCTCGCATGATAATACATACAATTTAAATGTAAATGCATCATTAAAGAGTGTAAATTGGGGGAAATCACATGATACTTAATCTTTAATTTGGTAAATAAATTGTATTAAAGTGCTATTAACAAAGAATTTTTCGTTATTTTTCAGGAGAATGTAACAAATATTGTCGAATTTTCATTTTAGTAAAGGGTTTAAATTGGGGGAATATATATAATTTTAATAATCAAACAAGGGT
>NZ_JBFUIO010000158.1:0-3908 GCF_056401835.1 Paenisporosarcina sp. P4_D4
GCGCAACCTTGGACATTGATGTGTTCATATAATAAGATAAACGACATTTATGCTTCTGGACACAAACTTCTTATGACAGACATTCCTCGCGGTGAATGGGGATTTGAGGGAGCCATAGTAACGGACTGGGGAGCTATGAATGACAGGGTTGAAGGTATCCAGGCGGGACTTGATTTGGAGATGCCAGCTTTTGATGGAGCTTCGGACCGATTGATTGTTGATGCGGTTCGAGCAGGAAAATTGGACGAAAAACTTGTTGATCTTAGTGCTGTGCGAATGACGGCTATCGCACTACAGGCAGAGAAAACACAGGTAACACCTTATGATGCAGAAGCACATAATGAATTGGCACGACGTGTTGYACGTGAAAGTGCAGTGTTGTTGAAGTTAGGAAATGTACTGCCGGTAGATAAAAATAAGAAGATTGCTTTAATAGGTGAATTTGCCAAGGTTCCCCGTTATCAAGGGGCAGGAAGCTCAAAGATATCTCCAACCCGGATCACTTCCGTAACTGATGCCTTTGATGCGGAAAATATAAGCTATTCTTTTGCACCAGGTTATTCGGCCACAAGTGATGAACCGAATGAAGCTTTGATTACCGAAGCAATTGGAGTAGCAAAAGAAGCGGATGTGATATTTGCTTTTGTTGGATTACCGGATAGCTATGAAAGCGAGGGATTTGACCGTACYCATTTAAATATGCCAAAAGCACACACTAGATTGATAGATGAACTGGTTGCTACCGGAAAAAAGATAGTGGCTGTCATAAGTGCAGGGGGAGTTGTAAATATTCCGTGGCGTGACAAAGTTGATTCAATACTTTTGATGAATCTTTCGGGGCAAAACAGTGGTTACGCCGCATATGATTTGCTTTTTGGGGATTATTCTCCAAGTGGTAAACTAGCAGAAACCTATCCGTTAACACTCACTGAAACCCCTAGTATTGCTCATTTTGGTACAGGAGGCAATATTGAATACCGGGAAAGTATCTATGTGGGATATCGTTACTATGATAAAGCGCAAAAACAGGTGATGTATCCGTTTGGACACGGACTTTCCTATACAACATTTACCTATTCGGGATTAAAGCTTAGTGCAATGAAGATTGGAGACAGAGATACACTTCAAGTAGAGGTGGTCATTACCAATACCGGAAAGCAGGCTGGAAAGGAAATTGTTCAGTTGTATATTTCAGCACCCGAAAGTACTATATATAAACCTATGCGTGAACTTAGAGATTTTGCAAAAGTGGAATTGCAGATGAATGAAAGTAAGACGGTTACATTTACATTAGAAAGGCGTGCATTTGCTTACTATAATATTAATGTGAAAGACTGGTTTGTGGAAAGCGGCGATTATAAGATTGAAATTGGTGCATCGTCAAGAGATATACGATTGAATGATACGGTTACTGTTGATAGCAGTCAAATGGGAGCGATACCTGATTATCGTACAGCAGCACCGGGCTATTACAATCTTTTACAACCAGGAACTTATGATGTCCCAAAGGAACAATTTGAGGAAGTTTTAGGAAGAAAAGTACCGGAAGAGCGTATCCTAAGACCCTTTACGCCCAATTCTACGCTAGGAGATATCAGAGTTCACTGGATTGGACGTATGATGAATAAGCAAGTAGAAAAGTCGACAATGAAAATATTCGCAGGGGACGAGGGAGATTCAAGTGACATTGTGAAGATGATACAGGAAATGGCAGTAGATATGCCACTGCGTCAGCTAGGTATGTTGTCACAAGGTTCGTTATCAGTTAAAAGGATTGAGGGACTCATAGATATAATGAATGGACATATTCTAAAGGGAATCCGTGGATTGATGAAAAAATAGGTGAAAAAGCGTGAAAAGTGGGGTTTTTTGCATGCTTCATTATAACGGGCAACGAGGCAATGCAGGTTTGAGGGATGGGTTTTAGTTGCGCCTTCTTTTTTCAGAACATATTAGAGATAAGGATTTAGGGTTTTAAGGGTGAAAATAATTAAGTAATCAGAATAGTGATTAATGACGATAGATAGTGCAACTGCATTGGTAGTTGGGGTAGATTACCCTTTAAGGGCTTCGATGAGAACAAGATCCAAAACTGAGTGGTTAAAACTTAGGGCGACTTATTTTCATCTTTTATAATATATAAAAGATGATCTAAAAAAAAGGGTGTATAGTTATGGAAAGAAGGTACTCAAAAGAATTATTAGATAAGCTTGTTGAACGTGAAGAAACCATTATGCTGATGGGTGTAGAGGTTCTAGTTAAAAACTTGCCAGACAGTGATGAAAAAGGTGCAATGGATCCACGTCTGTATAAAGATATGAAAAATCAGCTTTTTTTAATGAAATATATGCCGAAATTTTTAATGAAGATGGACATTTCACCAAAAGGAATTAAAAGGCTTCGGAAAATGTTTAATGGGATAAAAAGTAATCCTATCGTTCAAAAGAATATTGAAATAGAACATAGACATGTGACAGGAGAAGACGGGAATCAGATTCCGATAAGAATTTATAAATCAGAAACAATGAGAAAAAATGCCCCGGTTTTATATTTCATCCATGGTGGAGGATTTTTTGGAGGTTCTCCTGATGTTGTAGAGGAGTTTGTTAAGTTAATAGTAGAGAATACAGACATCCTTGCAGTGTCAGTTGATTATAGGCTTGCGCCAGAGAATCCATACCCAGCAGGTCATAAAGATTGTTATTCTACTTTACAATGGATTTATAATAATGCAGAAAGTTTAGGTGGGGATAGGGGTAATATTTTTGTTGCAGGGGATAGTGCAGGAGGTAATTTAACACAATATTGTACAACCAGGGATATGGAAGATGAATTAGGAATGGTAAAGGGACAACTGTTACTTTATCCGACAGTAAACATGGCTGGAATTGAAGATGAGTATTACAAATGGAGCATTGATGAATATGAGATGTCGCCTAAACATAGATCAGGTATTAAAACGATGTTAGACATGTTTGGCTCACTAGAATCATTAGGGAATATATTAGGGACTACAGAAATAGATAATGAATATTTAACGCCATATAAGAGAAATCCTAAGGGCTTACCGCCAACCTTTATTACAGTAGGTGAACATGATTATCTCAAGGTAGAAAGCCTAGCCTATGCAGTAAAGTTGGCTAAGGCAGGGGTAGAAACGAAAACGGTTTTATATAAAGGTCTTGGACATGCGTATGCTGATAATGTAGGAGTCTATCCTCAAAGTGAGGATTGTGCAATCGAAATGGGTAAATTTATTTTAGAAAATTCAAAGTAATAGGACAGGGATATTCGGCAGAAGAAATAAAGAATGGCTAATTAAATTTATTCTTTTAAAGTATCCATAGTATTGAGAACTTTGTTATGAACTTCAATTTTTTTTATTAACCCTAAATGCTAATATTTTGCTAACCCAATCCAGTAAAAAATAGTAAATTCCCGTTAAAGATGTTACTCCTCAGGTTTCTCAAAATATTGATATACCGCACTTTTCGCACACATCGTTAAAGATATTACACACTCTTACCTTACGGGCGGCATGATGTAATAAAAACACCACCAAATCATATGAATTGAACTTAATCAGGTGTTAATTAAAAAAGTATCATCTCCGAAGAGACGTATTGTGGAGAAGAAAATGATGTAAAATTGATGTGGAAATTGGTGTGAAACCATTATAGATAACAATAGATGATTTGATGGATGTTTACTAAAAACTTATAAAAAGCTATCATACAGTGTTTTGTATGAAGTTGCGATTAAATGAAGATCATACTGGCAGCGTGAAGGTCATTAAAGAAAAGAAGAGATGGAAACAGTATAAAAGCACACTCATTTGAGTGTGCTTTTTGATATTAAAAATTGCAACCCATATCTTTATTAATAGAAAAAGCACCACCTCCTAAGAG
>NZ_JBFUIO010000159.1:0-3879 GCF_056401835.1 Paenisporosarcina sp. P4_D4
GCTTAATCTTGATTGGCGTTCAACTAATCAACTCATTATTAATGTTCGTATTGATTGGCTTCATCACTTTCCCGCTAGTTTGGATATGGGGAATGTACGACGCATACCAAGTTGCCGATCGAATGAATAAACGCACTTACTGACCACTTCCAATTTGGAGTGGTTTTTTTATTCGCGGTTTCTCCCTTTCTATTCGCGCTTCCACACTTTCTATTCGCAGTCCATCAAAAAAGAGCCTTCCACAAATTCGGAAGACCCTCATTTTATATCCTTCTCACTCTGAGAGGGACTTTTTCAATTTATATTTTCTCCAAATATCTTCAGCAGCACCAGAGCCCAATATTACGCCTGCGACAATCAAAACAAGTCCGTAAATATGACGACTTGTGATGGTTTCATTAAGAAATACAGATGAACCCACCAAGGTAAACAATGTATTCAAATTCATGAAAATGGCTGCTTTAGAGGGGCCGGCCTTTCCTACTGAATAGTTATAAAGCATATGGCCAACTGCTGTTCCAATCATTCCACTTCCAAAGAATGCTACCCAAAACATCGGTGGAACTTCTAAAAATGCTCGAATTTCCCCAGGCTCCTGGAACAGGCTAATTAGGAACAATACGAATGATCCGATTAAGAACATGTATGCTGTAAGCAACCTGGGATCCAGTGTTTTTGCAGCTTTACTGATAACCAAGTAACTGAAAACCTGTGTCAATATGGCTAGAAACACGAATACGTCACCAAAAGATAACCCAGAGGTTCCTTCTCCTGCAGCTAGTACTGTTGCGCTGACTCCGAACAATCCGAGTATTACTCCTACCCATTGCAATCTAGAGGGATAGATCCTCATAATCATTGACACTAATACCGCGGTTAGTACTGGACCTGTGCCAAGAATTAAACCGGCATTCGAACTTGTCGTCATGGTCAGTCCGATCGACAAAAAGTAATGGTGGCACACAACATTAAGAAGTGCACCAAGGACAATGAATTTCCATTCTTGTTTTGTCGGTTTTCTGACGATGCGAAGTACCGCTAAAATCGAAAATACGGTTAAACTGGCTAAAAAAATGCGAAAGGCAGTCATTGTTACAGGACGCACTTCGCTAACTAAATATTTTACGGCAGGCAAATTAAAGCCCCATATGAACATAACGAAAACGAGTATGCCATAGATTTTCCATTGTTTCACGTGGTTTTCACCTCACCATTTCTTCGTTCTAGGAAAAGCATAAGCGCTACTTTAGCTCGACGCAGGAGCAAGGTACCCTTTGCGACGAGTAACCGCAGGAGCAAGATTCCCTTTGCGACGAGTAACCGCAGGAGCAAGAACCGATGCGATAGCCTGCTTTCGCCTGAGTGTCTGAAGCTAAGGCGTGAGCTAGCGCTTGGGGCTAGACATAGCAATTCTATAATTTTAGATACCCATCAAATAATTAAGCATGTTGATTGTAGCTTAAAAACAATAGAACAACCATCTTAATTCTTTAACTGGCTAAAGTAAATGATTTATTTCTCGATATCGTATAGTTGTCTATTACAACATACTTTGCCACACAACAGCTTTGCCCTAAAATAGATTCTTCCATATAATACTTTTAAAAATTTTCTTACTCTTATTATCCCAAAAAAGAGCATCCACATGGATACTCTATCGTCTGGTTTTATCATGAATTATGACTCATTCTTCTAAATTAGGTTTTTGCTTTTGACTGCGCAGAGGAACTTCTTTAATGGTAAATGTCAAAAGTGTAGCGATCGCCATGACAATTGCCGCTACTAAAAATACATTTGATAAAGCAAATGTTAATGATTGTTGTAAGTGCAACATTAAATCATTAAATAGTGGCAACATTTGTTCAGGTAACTGTGCCCGAATGGACTCGAGTTGTGTATGGTCCAATAATAAATTGGGGTTTTGGAATTTGCTTAATGTTTCTCTTGCAGCTTCAGGTACTTTGCTTGAATCGAATGAAGCCATTTTATCTTTCATCGATGTATTCAATACTGTTCCGAGAACAGCCACACCAACTGTTCCTCCTAGGGAACGGAAAAGTTGAGTAGATGCTGTTGCTACACCCAAATATTCAGATCCAACGGAATTTTGAACAGTCATAGTAAACACGGTCAAGCCCATTCCGATACCAAAGCCCACCAAAATTAAGTAAAGCACAAGTAGCCACTGGGAAATGTCCATGTCCATTTGGGACAATAATAAAAGACCAACGACAGAAACCGCCAGACCAAAAGTGGCTTGTCGCTTATATTTCCCTGTTTTTGTAATCAATTGTCCACCCCATGCACTCGCTCCGACTAAACCAAGAGTCATGGTCATCGAAATGAAGCTGGAATGCGTTGCGGAATATCCTAGTACGCCTTGAACGAAATAAGGCACATACATGAGACCACCGAACATGCCTATTCCTACCGCAAAGCCAATAATATTTGAGAATGTAAAATTGGCATATTTAAACAAGTGCAAAGGCAATATTGGACTCTTCGCTCGGTTTTCAGCCCAAATAAACAACCCCAAGGAAACAATCGATCCTGCGAATAACGACAAGATGATGTCTGATGACCAATCATATTTAGAACCAGCCCATGAAAACGCAAGCAACATTGGAACCAATGTTCCGGTAAGGAAGAAAGTGCCTAAATAGTCAATGGTCTCATTTTGGCGTCTTTCTGTTTTAGGGAACAGCCTTAATATCAATACAAAAGCGACAATACCTAGTGGCAAGAACACCCAAAATACCCATCGCCAGTCTAGATTATCGACAATATATCCACCAATAGTTGGTCCAAGAACACTGGATATACCAAATACAGAACTCATAATACCTTGCCATTTTCCACGTTCTCGAGGGGCAAACAAGTCTCCCACTGCCGCAAAGGCTGTAGGAATAATAAGGCCTGCACCCACACCCTGGATGGCACGATAAATGATCAACTGTTCAATATAAGCGGATGTGCCACACAAAAATGCGCCAACAGAGAATATTAAAATACCGATTAGAAAAAACGGCTTTCTTCCATAGATATCAGAAAGTTTACCTGCAACGACTGTCRTAATGGCACTCGTTAACATAAAGCTGGTAAATACCCAACTGTAATAATTCAAACCACCTAAATCAGAAATGATTTTTGGCAAAGCATTGCTGACGATTGTTTGGTTAACTGCTGCAAAAAATAGTGCCCCAATAATCGCAATCATAATAGTTACTTTTTCTTTTTGTTTTAAATGTTCCATGTAGAAATCAAACCTTTCTCTCGTTTGGCTTAATTTTCTGAAGAATATTCATGACTGAGAGCATTTCTTCATTTGAAATATCGCCAAACGTTTTACTGAAATATGCAAACATTATTTCGTCCATTTTCTTCACGAGCGTTAATCCTTCATCAGTCAAAGTCATATAAACCGTACGTCGATCTGAATCATTGCGTTCGCGGATGAGATATCCTTTTTGCACCAATTTATCACTCGTCAATGTGACATAACTATTGGTTGAATTCAATCTTCGTGCCACATCGGACACACGAAGTGTACGATCTTCTTCCAATGCACGTAGAACTGTAAATTCATTAAATGGTATATATCCTTCAAATTCGACCGCAAAATCTTGTCGAGTACTTCTTATTAAATAGCGGAAAGATCGGACAAACTCCTGAATTATTTCTTTGCGATCGTTCATGGAAAAACCCCTTCAACATTAAATAGTTTAGTAACTTAACTACTTTAGTATAGTAAGCTTGGAACTGACGGTTGTCAAATTGTGTTGCTTTCCAAAACAAAAGTCAAAATTGTGCACAAAAAAAATCCATTCAACAGAAACCTGTCAAATAGAGTGAATAAGGCAGGACTGATAAATCTTGACC
>NZ_JBFUIO010000160.1:0-3867 GCF_056401835.1 Paenisporosarcina sp. P4_D4
GAAATAATTCTTATTCAACTAACGGGTGCTTTAGTTGAATAAGATAAAAGAAAAAGCCTTGTGTTTGTGTTTTTAGAACTGAACAATCTTTACATAAATAATAGTAAATATTTATCTCACCTAATTGAAAATCAACGACTGAAATGAGTTCTTGTTCACCAAGGTCTTGTGTTATCGTGGCAATGTACATCATTTCTTTGTTACAAAACGGACAATCTAAATCCTCAGGAACCTCATCGTACAAAGGAGCACCCATCAATCTACACAAGTATTCTGAACCAAATAAATCAAAAGCTGCATCATAATTTTCTTCATTAGTTGGAATATCTTCGACCTTCATTTCAATAAGTTTTACATTTGTTCTCGGAAGTGGCACCGGTAGCTTATCTTCCTCATCCTGAATCCAATCATCCGTATTTTCTTGACTGATTAGTTGAATAGAAGTACCTCCATCACTTAACTTAAAATATTGAGGTTCCCAAACCATCGAACAATTCAAACACGAAAATAACGGTAAAACAGAAAGTTCCTTAGTTTTTAATTCAGTAAGCCTATCATCATTTAAATCAAAATGGTTTTGATTCTTGGCTCAGGCGTAACATGGATGAGATGAGACTGCCCATCCGGGGACTCATAAGAGAACGATGTCGGCACTCCTCCAGCGAAAGTAATGATCCTAAGTCTATCTGTACTAATAATGGACATTGCTACTATCCGTGAATACTTATTATGTGAACTAAAGCATCTCTTCGGAGGTGCTTTTTATTGTCTTGAAAAAGAAATTGAAGAAATACGAACGTTCATGAAAACAGGAGAATGAAACATTTAGGCGCTCACAAATTGTGGGTGCTTTTTCTATCTTAGATGACAAACTCCTCTTTAAGCTCAATTTTTGTCTTTAGACAGTGTTAATATATTTATAGTTATCCACTGAACACCTTAAATTGTCACTCAAAAGTCATTTTAAACARCTACAATGATATTTATTATTCTATTTTACGCGGAGGAAAGTAAATGAAAAAGCAACATTTAATTACCACGATTACAATTATGTATACGGCTCTTACTTTATATTTTATGTTTTTCTATTTTAATCGCCTAGATCATAGAAGTAATTACATGGATGCAGGTTATGAATTTCTAATTATTCCATCAAGCGTCCCTTTAAATTTCCCTAGTTTCCGGTTTTCTTGGTTGTACGACTTTGGAAATATAGCGGCATTCATCCCCTTTGGTATCCTGTTTCCTTTATTAAAACAAGTTAACTTTGGAAAATTTATAGGCTGGTTTATTATCGTAATTCTTGGATTAGAAATACTACAACCTTTAATGTATCTCGGAACCTTTGATGCTGACGATATTATTTCAAATACAATAGGTGCAATAATAGGCTATGTTGTCTACAAAGTTGGTTTCACATCAAAATTGACTTGTAGGAAGCTCATTGCCTCTTGCTCAGCTGCTATTCTACTGTTAGTTTGTGTAATGTGCGTCTCTGAGATTTTAGATAAGCGCGTAAGTTCTAAACAACCTTTACAGCATATCGAGGAAACGAAGGGGAAGAAGCCACTAATGAAAGATATTCCACACTTCACTATAGCTGGCGATACAATAGAACCCCAATTCAACTTGTACAGTAATGAAGGGAATACTAGCCAAACCTATACTTATAATGTTGAAGGGAAAGAAGAGCTAATTTTTTATCTAAACCTTGGCATTCCAGATACTGAGGAATTTAAGGGTAAAGTAACCATATATACGGATGATGGTGTAAGAATTCA
The DNA here is from genome assembly GCF_056401835.1 of Paenisporosarcina sp. P4_D4. Taxonomy (NCBI): domain Bacteria; kingdom Bacillati; phylum Bacillota; class Bacilli; order Caryophanales; family Caryophanaceae; genus Paenisporosarcina; species Paenisporosarcina sp. P4_D4. The sequence goes on from NZ_JBFUIO010000160.1 coordinate 1,782, forward strand.
AATAGATGAGGAATACTTAACAGAACCAGGAACATTGGAAATGCCATTAGAAATCCCACTATTTTACGAGACGAAAGAAATGACCATAGTTATTACTGGTAACATAAAACTATGGGATGTAGACTTCACAGAACTAAAGCATTGGTGGGAGTAATCTAGTGACTATAGCGATGTATTACTGTGGCATACATTTAAAGGGATTGGATGTGTCCAATCCCTTTAAGTTCATAAAAAGCCGACCTTATTATGTTAGGCTGCAAAAAGTCCCTTTCCTCTAACCGCACTTACTTATGGTACGGTTCACCGTGATGTATCTCATTGAGGTTTTTCTTATTCATTTAAGAAATATAGTATAAAGTAACAGTGACCGGTTCGTTTCCATTTCAGAAATCGGTCACTTAAACCCATTAAAGTTGCCGCTTTTGCTCTTTTTCCTTGATTCAGGCTTCTACCCCATCCAAAAACAACAATCATTTAGAAAACAGCCTTTTTTAAAAACCCTAAACGTTTTTCCTATTGGTAGCACAATTTTTCCGAAGCATATGTTTATCAGGATCGCTTCTGAACCATAGAAGGATAGCAAAGCAAGTAACAATTCTGATACAGCAGCCTCTGATAGGTTGTTATATACAGAATAGGAAAGAAATATTTTCAAATTCCCTAGTTCATTATTTTAGATGTTCATTTAGAACGTTCTCTTCCAGGACATCAAATGTATCGCCATACACTTTGATAATATGCTTTTCTCCCCATGTACATAGTGAATTTAAGATACCTTGTAAGCTCCATCCATATTCACTTAGCTCATACTCCACTTTTGGAGGAATTTGATTATAAACAATTCTATTAATGACTCCATCTACCTCTAATTCACGTAATTGTTGGGTTAACATCTTCTGTGTAATATCTGGCATAAGACGTTTCAATTCACTTGTTCGTTTCTTACCGTGTGTTAAATGGCATAGAATCACACATTTCCACTTTCCTCCTATCACTTCTAGCGTCGCTTCTACTGAAATATTGTATTTCTTTTTCTTCATATATAATTTCTCCTCATGTATAGGAACTTAAAAGTACCTATAGTACTTTTAAGTGCGTACTTCTCTACTTAATTCATATGTACCATAATAGCATTTATCGGTTGAGTTTTAATGTAATTATTTTTTAGTTTACTTAAAACAAGATCGTTCATACATTACCAAATTATTAAGGAGGAGAAAAATGCCTTTAGATAAAAAACAAAGTACATTAGCACTGTTAGCCTTAGCTATTAGTGCATTTGCAATAGGAACAACAGAATTTATCAGTGTAGGCCTATTACCATTAATAGCGAATGATTTACAAATATCTGTTACGACAGCAGGCTTAACAGTTTCCTTATATGCATTAGGAGTAACATTTGGGGCACCTATTCTAACATCCATTACCTCTAGTATGTCACGAAAATCATTACTACTTTGGATTATGGTTATTTTTATTATAGGCAATAGTATTGCTGCTAGTGCGACAAGCATTGGTGTGTTACTTGTTGCTCGTGTTATTTCTGCCTTTTCACATGGAGTTTTTATGTCCATTGGCTCTACCATCGCTGCAGATTTAGTACCGGAAAATCGAAGAGCTAGTGCCATATCCATTATGTTTTCAGGACTCACGGTAGCAACTGTAACAGGTGTACCATTGGGAACATTAATTGGACAACAATTTGGTTGGAGAATGGCCTTTATCATCATCATTGTCATCGGAGTTATAGCCTTAATCGCGAATAGTATCCTGATTCCATCTAGTTTACGAAAAGGTACTCGTACAACGTTTCGTGATCAGTTCAAATTAGTGACAAATGGTCGCTTATTACTTTTATTTATGATTACTGCCTTAGGTTATGGAGGAACATTCGTTGTCTTTACTTATCTATCACCGATACTACAGGAAATAACAGGATATAAAGAAGGAACAGTTGCTGTGATTCTTCTTGTATATGGTATTGCGATCGCTATTGGCAACATGGTGGGTGGAAAGCTGTCTAATCACAATCCGATTAGAGCATTATTTTACATGTTTATTATACAAGCGGTGATACTATTTATCC
>NZ_JBFUIO010000161.1:0-3820 GCF_056401835.1 Paenisporosarcina sp. P4_D4
GTTATATAGTAATCAATATCCTTACGGGATTGTTTTCTATTTATTTAATTGAAGGAATGATTGAAAAGTATAAAATGAAAGAAAAAATTCAAAGGGCAGAAAAATTTTATGTGATAAGTGAATTGGCCGCCTCTTTTGCTCACGAGATTCGAAATCCACTAACAACTATATCTGGATTTATACAGTTGGTTCATAAAAATGAAATCTCGGAAACACATAAGGATGAGTATTTACAAGTCATTCTGCAGGAGTTAGAAAAGGCACAGCTCATTATTGACGATTATTTATCATTAGGAAAACCACAAAATAATGTTAAAGACTCATTAGATATTAGGCTAATTGTCAATCAAGTTATAAATAATATTTCACCGCTAGCAAGCTTACATAATATTGAAATCAAAAGCTGTATTAATGATTCACTTTCTATAAATGCAAATGCCGATAAAATTAAACAGTGTTTAATTAACATAATAAAAAACGGGATTGAAGCCATGGCAAATGGCGGGATGCTACGAATTAATGTAAAAAAGGGAAAGAATAGTATTGTAATTGAGATTATCGATTCAGGAATTGGAATGTCTCCTGAGGAGGTAAAGCGAATCGCCATGCCGTTTTATTCATTAAAAGAGGAGGGGACTGGCCTCGGCACTATGATTGCATATGGAATTATTAAAGAATTAAACGGGGATATAGAAATAAAAAGTGAAAAAGGGAAGGGAACATGTTTTTCAATTATCATTCCTTCATCATAAAAGAGTCTGACAGTGTATCACTTTTATTTGGCTAAATCCCCAAGACAGGTTGGATATTTATTCATTGAACTGGGAAAGTGAAACCGCTATTGTGGCAACAAACCTATTTATGAAACCGTTGGCGTTCGTGCCTGCGGTTTTTTTAACCTCTTTTTTAGATCAGTGCAAATTTCTTAGGGTTTTTTTGAGGGAATGCTAATTTGTTTAAATAATAAAAAAACGAAGAGATCTCAATCTCTTCGTTTAGATGACTAAGTCATCCACCTATATCGTTTTCCCCGTTGTCTTCTAACATCGGGTCCTCGACTTCAATATCATCCTTTTTATCATCCTCACCGCAAGCACCTAATAACAATGCAGCTGCCAGTGGCATGGCTAGAAATTTAGCTTTCGCGTTCATGATTAACCTCCCTTAGAAATTTACATATGTATAGTTTTACCCAATTTCTCTTATCTAAACTCCTAATTCATAAACCGAGCTGTTGAAGATGAATAAAGAATGTTTAGAAGAAAAAATACAATAGAGCATTAGATAATGCGAAACGCGAGTATGTATGCATTTATGGTGCATATAATAATAAAATGAACAGAAAATGATAGCGTTTTCATTTATATTTATTAAATAAAATGAATAAATAATATTATCCGAATTGTGTATTAACGCTGTTTTGTGATATACTTTCCAAAATTGAAAGTGTGCATACAGTGAAGAACCCCTTCATGAAAAGAGTGAACATCTTTCAGCAGATTAATAGAAAGGAGATGTTATCATGACGAAGTTTGGATATCCCGCACCTCAAGGTTTATACGATCCTGAGCAAGAGCACGAAGCTTGCGGGATTGGGATGCTTGCCAATATCAACGGTAGAAAGACACATGGTATCGTACAGAATGCCATCAACATGCTTTGCAATATGGAGCATCGCGGTGGGCAATCCGCTGACACGAGTACAGGAGACGGAGCTGGGATATTAACGCAGATTCCCCATCGTTTTTTTAAAAAACAATGTGAGAAGGAGAACATCGTGTTGCCTAGAGAAAGCGAATATGGTGTTGGCATGGTTTATTTACCTAAAGATCACGATTTGCGCATGAAAAGCAAAGAAGTTTTTGAGCAGATTATTGCTGAAGAAGGTCAACTGTTTCTGGGATGGCGTCCTGTTCCAATCAACGACTCATTTGTAGGGAAAGTGGCGGCAAAAACCAAACCTGCCATTAGGCAATTATTTATTCAAGTATCTGAAGATATTAATAATCTAATGGATTTTGAACGAAAGCTTTATGTGATTCGCAAGCGAATTGAAAAAGAGTTAGCAAGTGTGAAGGGCTTTGAGGATGTTTACATTTGTAGTTTATCGACGCGCACTATAGTCTACAAAGGCATGCTGATCCCCGAACAACTTGATTCGTTTTACATCGACTTAAATCATCCGGAATTTAAATCCGCTTTAGCACTTGTTCATTCCCGCTTTAGTACAAATACCTTCCCGAGCTGGAAGAGATCTCACCCGAATCGATATACCATCCACAATGGTGAATTTAATACATTAAGAGGCAATGTCAACTGGATGCGCGCACGTGAGCAACTATGCGAATCGGAGTTTTTCAGTCAGGAAGATTTGTTAAAAGTATTACCTATCATCGATGCTGACGGCAGTGATTCGTCGATGTTCGATAATTGCTTTGAATTTTTACATCTATCAGGACGTTCCTTGGCCCATACAGCTATGATGATGGTACCCGAACCTTGGTCGAATGATCAGACCATCAAAGAAGAAAAACGTGATTTTTACGAATACCACAGTACATTGATGGAACCATGGGATGGCCCGGCTGCACTGGTATTTACAGATGGCAACCAAATCTGTGCGTGTCTTGATCGAAATGGACTGAGACCTGCCCGTTATTATGTAACTAAGGGTGGCATGATTGTCCTGGGATCCGAAGTTGGCGCATTGGATATTTTCGCCGATGATATCGAATACAAGGGAAGACTTGCGCCTGGTAAAATTCTTTTGGTTGATTTGGAAAAAGGAACAATCATTCCGGACGAAGAAATTAAACTACAAATTGCTTCTGAACAGCCATATAAAGAATGGCTGAAAAATATGAAAGATTTAGAGGATTTACCTGAAGCAGTGGAACAACCACCCGTGTACATGTGTGAAGAACTGTTAAAACAACAGCTTGTATTTGGCTATACAAGAGAAGAACTCAATAAAATCATTAAGCCCCTCGTAATGGAAGGCAAAGATCCAGTCGGTTCCATGGGCTATGATTCCCCACTAGCCGTTTTATCGAAAAAACCACAATTACTCTATAACTACTTTAAGCAGCTCTTTGCTCAAGTAACAAATCCACCCATAGATGCCATTCGCGAAAAAATCGTGACGATGGTCGATACCACGATAGGTGCTGAAGGGAACTTGGTAAAACCAGGTCCAGAAAGCTGTAGGCATATTCGTTTGAAAACACCGGTCCTGACAAATCAACAACTCCAAAAACTGAGAACGCAACAAATGGAAGGCTTTAAATCCATTACATTCTCGACGCTGTTTGACGCAACATCAAGCGAAAGTAACGAATGCAATTTAGAAAAAGCACTCGACTCATTGTTTGTTAAAGCTGACCAGGCAGTTCAAGCAGGACATACGTTGTTGATTCTATCCGATCGTGGCACGTCGGAAAAATATGCAGCCGTTCCGGCACTACTTGCGGTATCGGGGTTGCATCATCATCTCATTCGCCAAGGTACGCGTACAAAAATTAGTATTTTAATAGAGTCAGGAGAACCGAGAGAAGTTCATCATTTTGCTACCTTACTCGGTTACGGTGCCGAAGGTATCAATCCATATTTAGCATTTGATTCAGTAAGAAGCCTGATGGATAAAGGTGAAATCGCCTTGGAGTCCTTTGACCAGGCAGTAGCTAACTATATCCATTCAGTAACAGACGGAGTCATTAAAGTCCTTTCCAAAATGGGGATTTCTACGATTCAAAGTTATCGTGGTGCTCAAATTTTTGAAGCGGTTGGCATTCACATGGATGTCATCGAGAAGTATTTCACA
>NZ_JBFUIO010000162.1:0-3733 GCF_056401835.1 Paenisporosarcina sp. P4_D4
GCACTGTGTTTGATGGCACATCGACAATTGGTAAAACTGGAGATTACCGCATTTCCAAACTTCCAATTACTGACAAACTATTCACTTGGGAAATGAAATTGCCAGGACATTTTATGATGAAACGACAAATTCAAATGGGGGTAGAGAAGAATGGAATCATTTTGGGACAGTTTCTTCAATACTATAGTGGTATGGGAGCAGTCTTTCATGAGTATGCTGTTGCTGGCGATGTGAATCAAGATAATGTGATTGATATCCAGGATGCACTAGCCATCCAACAGGCTTGGAATACAAATAACAGAGCTGCGGATATTAACTTTAACGGAATTGTGGATGCAAATGATATGTATTGGGTTGAAAGAAACTATCTAAAACAAAACCAAGAAGCTGACAATCCACCGGTACCTATCCAACAAGTTGACGGAAAGACACTGCAAGATATTTTAAAAGAATTGCAAATCTCAGCTTAGCATTTAAATTCTCTAATAATCAAAATGTGTGTGTCTCATGCTGGTTTAAGTAAGACACAATTACCTTTATATAACGAAAAAGACGCTATTCTTTCTGAAATAATTGGAAAGAATAGCGTTTTTATATTTTACGCACATTACAAAAAAGAACTTGCGTATATTAATAAACCGTTTTTTTAAAATATTCCAGGTGCGATTGGATTAAGTTTAGCTAAAGGTACCAATCCGGATTTATCATCTGTGTCAAAAATATCTGGAAATATTTTTTTTGCAATTTCCTTGTCAATTACAGTAGCAGATTCAGGTGCTTCAAACTTATAATCGTTTGATAAATGGTGCTTCTATTGGGGGAGAATACAAAATTCTACTAACCAGAGTAAAAAAAACCCCTAGAACCTTTGATATATCAAGGTTTCTAGGGGTTTTATAATCGCTATTTACTACTCGTTTTAATTAACGAGAGTAGAACTCAACGATTAATGATTCGTTGATTTCAGCTGATAATTCGCTACGCTCTGGAAGGCGAACAAATTGACCAACTTTTTTGTCTGCATCGAAAGATAAGTATTCTGGAACGAAGTTGTTTACTTCCATAGACTCATTAACGATATCAAGGTTTTGAGATTTTTCACGAAGTGAAATCTCTTGACCTGCTTTAAGACGGAATGAAGGAATATCTACGCGTTTTCCATCAACCATTACGTGGCCATGGTTAACTAATTGACGAGCTCCACGACGAGTGCGTGCAAGACCTAAACGGTAAACTACGTTATCAAGGCGAGTTTCAAGAAGAATCATGAAGTTTTCACCAGATTTACCAGGCATTTTAGCAGCTTTATCAAAAAGTGTACGGAATTGACGTTCGTTTACACCATACATGTGACGAAGCTTTTGCTTCTCTTGTAATTGTAAACCGTATTCCGAGATTTTTTTGCGTTGGTTAGGACCGTGTTGTCCTGGTGCGTAAGGGCGTTTTTCTAATTCTTTACCTGTGCCGCTTAGTGATAAACCAAGACGACGAGACAGTTTCCATGCTGGACCTGTATAACGAGCCATGAGAGACTCCTCCTTTAAGTGGTTTTATTTTGTTGTAAAATAAGACCAGATGTATCAATCAAACTGTCATTTTATTTTCATGTATCCTCGCCCTCGCAGCCAAGGGTTACACGATACCCCATCCAAAAAGTTTGGAGGAATAAAATGAAACGAATAAGACCATACAACTGCTGCTTTTATTTTACACATCCTCCATTGTATCGATTTCCTATACTTATGTCAAGACGTTACCTTGACAATTTAATGATTCGATTGGGTAGTTGACCTTTTCAAAAAAGATGGAATCGAGTAGGATAGGTATGAATGGGATGAAAGCGTTTACATAAAAGGGGTGCTTATTATGGAAAATAAAAAGATGAAAAAAGAAACGGCAGTCGTTCATAAAGGATTTGACACTTCAATTCATCACGACAGTTTGTCCGTACCTTTATATCAAACATCTACATTTGCTTTTTCAACGGCGGAACAAGGAGAAAAACGTTTTGCTGGTGAAGAAGTGGGCAATATCTATTCACGGTTAGGAAATCCAACTGTAAGAGTTTTGGAAGAGCGCATGGCTGAACTTGAGAATGGACAAAGCGCATTGGCATTTGGGTCCGGGATGGCCGCTGTCAGTGCAGTGTTGATTCATGTTACGAAAACAGAGGATCATATCCTTTGTTCGAGAGGGATATATGGTTGTACGTTTGGGTTACTTGAAATGATGAATGAAAAATACAATATTTCACATAGTTTCAGTTCGATGTCGAGTGAACAGGAAATTGAAGCGGCGATTCGTCCTGAAACGGTTTGTTTATATGTTGAGACACCAATCAATCCAACAATGGAAATTGTGGATTTGGAACTGGTTGGGAGAGTCGCTCGAAAACATGGATTGAAAGTAATTGTGGATAATACATTTTCATCGCCTTATATACAAAATCCTATCGATTTCGGTGCGGACTATGTGTTGCATAGTGCAACCAAATACATCAATGGCCACGGGGATGTGATTGCAGGATTGTTGGTTGGAAAAGATGCAGAGGATATGATGAATCTTCGTATGACGGTCCAAAAAGACGTTGGTGGAATTATCTCACCGTTTGATGCTTGGCTGATCATCAGAGGATTAAAAACGCTTCATGTTCGAATGGATCGCCATTCAGACAATGCATCGAAACTGTTGTCATTCTTTAAATCTTCACCAATTGTGAATGAGATTTATTATCCGTTTGATCCAGACCACCCACAATACGAAATTGCTAAGAAGCAAATGAAAGCCGGTAGTGGGTTGATTTCATTTACAATTCACGGTGGGAAAGAAGTTGCTCAATATTTAATGAATTCTCTTAAGCTTATCAAGATTGCTGTAAGTTTGGGAGACGCGGAAACATTGATTCAGCACCCGGCAACCATGACTCACTCAGTCATTCCTGAAATGGAACGTGAAAAGATGGGAATCACTCATTCCTTACTGCGTTTGTCTGTTGGACTTGAGCATTCAGATGATTTAATAGAAGATTTACAACAGGCATTTGCAAAAGTGGAGACCCACTTTACGCAATCGCTTCAAAAATGAATGCTCCGTTAAACTTGCTGTTGTATATCGTACCTTTGCGCTAGCCACATGTTCGTATGAGACAACAGAAATAAAAAGGGCGAGGCGATTTATCATTAACCCGTACAGTTTACTGGTACAAAAGTTAAAATAAATCGGCAAATAGCGTCATATTAACATATAAATTAGCATTGCTTTTAGCGGTGCTTTTTTCTTGCTCAATTTTAATAATAAAAGGATTTTTATCAAATATATGGTAATGTGTTAAATGTAAAAATTGATTAAGTTTGGTCTTTTGTTTTTCAACTAACGGGGGCAGGTTTCTTTATGAAGCTAAAGAGATAATTGATGGAGGTTATTATTTGGAAGGAATTATCGGCGTCTTGTTGGGTACATTAGGTTTGTTTTATCCATTACTTCTAGCATCAGTCATTACTTTTGTCTATTCACTTATAAAACGTTCTTGGATTTGGATGTTGATAAGTGCAATTTTACTGTATCCCGATGCTTGGTTTTTTAGTGGTTATCCGCCATTTCCTTGGGCAAAATTTGTTCCCTTAATTCAGGTAATATTGGCTATAATTTTTTATCTTTTGAAAAGATAGAGATAGTCACAAGTGCTTTACGGGTAAAGTATTTTTCTTCTTAAACAAACGGGACAGGTTAGTTT
>NZ_JBFUIO010000163.1:0-3659 GCF_056401835.1 Paenisporosarcina sp. P4_D4
TAACAAAACCTGCTCCTAAACCAACTACTCCAGCAAAAACCGAAATCTTTAAGAACTGTACTGAATTACGCAAGAAATACCCTAGTGGTGTTGCAAAAGGACATCCTGCTTACCAATCAAAAATGGATCGTGATAAAGATAATTGGGCATGTGAAAGATAATCTTTAATGACAAAAAACCATTCCTTTTATTTGGGGTGGTTTTTTATGCATACAAAAAAGTATAAATATATTAATGTTTAATGAAGGAATTCCCATATATGGAATCGAATTGATTCTGAAAGGGGGAGTTTAATTGAAKAAATTTTCGGTATACATAATGTTTAAGAATGGATCAAATATTCATTTTGAAACAGACACTAATTTAAATTTGGCTGAACCTCAATCAATTAATGGCGGTCAATTTATCGTTACTGAGAATGATCATGTGATTAATCTGCTACAAGTAGAAGAAATGAAAGTTGTCCAAAATTAGATTAATACTACCCAAAGGAGCATCTCTTAAGAGGTGCTTTTTGCTATGAAAATAAATATATACAAAAACCATTTTATGATGATACATTTGTAATGGGTTGGCAAATTTATGTAAATTTTTAAGATAACTTTATCTGTCATACTATCTATAGGTTTGCATTCAACTTCAGTACATGCTGCAAATGTAACTAAACCTAAGCCTATGACGATTCACTTTATTAATGTTGAACAAGGTGATTCCACCTATATTAAGACGTTTGATTAATGCTGGAAACAAATGAAAAAGGATATTGTAGTTGCCTATATAAAAAAATTGAATGTGGATGACATAGAGGTGTTGAGCTTTACATTAATTTTTCCCAAATATTTAAAGCGACTATTTTGATCTGAAGGAGACAAAAACTTGAACTTTTATATTAGTGAATATAGAAAATTTTTTACTGTAGACTTAGAATATCCTTGTATTGTATTGACCACTGATGAATGGGACGACTGGTCAATAGCTGAAACATTATTCCATGCTGTGTTTTATGGTGGAGAAGGAACTACAAAACTTGGGGATGTAAAGATAATGACAACTGAATCTAACGTGACTAGAGCCGTTATCCCTAAGAAATTTACAGAGTTACCAGAGTCATATTGTTCATTAGGGCAAAGTTTAGAGTTTTATGAGCAGATAAGCGAATTACCACAATCATTACAAACTTTGATTCTTGACGGATTAAAAGATGTTGCTACTAATAGAGATAGAGCAGAGAAATTCAAAGATAATGAAGTTTTTAATGGTTCATTGTTGCGTTTTAGCGAAGCAGAAAAAGCTTTTAAAGAAGCAAAGCAATATTTTGGTGGTAATGCCACAAAAATCCTTAATTTTAGCTTTATATACAAGATTCACGAAGCTTCGGAACCTCACGATGTTGAACTTGACTTTACAGATAATATCTTACCTCATCGAATAAATGCTTTTGTAGGAAAGAATGCAACAGGGAAAACAAAAATACTAACCGAATTGGCAAGTTACATAAGTGGTGTAAAGCAAAACAGAGGAAACTTTTCTCCAGCAAGACCTTCATTTAGTAAAATTATTGCCATTTCATATAGTGCATTTGATGAACTTTATAAGCCATTTGAGAATAAAGATAAAGATAAGTCTCCCGAATCAAATGAGGAATCTGAACTTTTTAGCTATAAGTATTGTGGGCTAAGAAATAAAGACGGTCTATTATCTTTGTCAGAACTTGAAGAACATTTTTATCAATCCTATGACGCCATTGTTAAAAGAGGACGAGAAGATGAATGGAAAAAGATATTGCAAAATGTATTCGAAGAAGAACATTTAGAGTTAATAGATCAATTTGGTAAATCACAATCACAAAGCGGTTTGAGTAATTTGCTTAGCTCTGGACAAAATATTCTCCTTTCCACAATTACAGATGTGATAGCACATATAGAAGAGGACTCACTATTATTGTTTGATGAACCTGAGCTGCATTTACATCCTAACGCAATTGCCAATTTCATGAGAATGTATTATGAAATACTAGAGGACTTCAAATCGTTTTCAATTATCTCAACACATTCACCTATAATATTACAAGAAATTCCTTCAAAGTTTGTAAGAGTCTTTTCCAGAATTGATAACACTCCTATGATTGACCCACCATCATTAGAATGTTTTGGTGAGAATATCAGTAGTATTACTAACGATATTTTTGAAGTTCGAGAAAATGAAAGTAATTATAAGACAATCTTTAAACATCTATCTGATCGTCATACAAAAGAGGAAATCATAGATTTGTTTGAGGACGATTTAAGCTTTAATGCTTTAGCATACCTTAACGCAATTTTTAAAAGGAAAGAAGCAGAATGAAAAAATTAATTCCACCAACGCTAGATGCGGAAAGTATATACCAATTCATAAAAGATAACAGTCACAGTGAAGAGAAAAAAAAGAAGTTAGAACATTTTCAGAGTTATGTATTTGAGAGATATCTGACTTATGATACTTTGAAAAACAATTTGGAGGGTATTACAAGCAGTACAATTATTGATACGGAGGATAAGGATGCATTGCATAGCTGTTATACAAGAAATAGTAAGGGTTTCTTAGAAGGAGCAGTAGTTACAAAAATCATTAAAGCTCAATCTGCCCAGCATAAACAAAATTGTCCTTACTGTGGTCTTGATAAACCAAGAACAATAGATCACTATTTACCTAAAGGTAAATTCCCTGAGTTTTCGGTCTTCCCTCCGAATCTCATTCCATGTTGTGGTTATTGCAACCAAAAAAAATCATCTACTTGGTTAACCAATGGTAAAAGACATTTTCTTAATCTCTATTTTGATGAAATACCATCAGATATTCCATTTTTATTTGCGGAAATGGAATATAGGGAAGGAGAGTTAGTTCCGTCCTGTACTTTTACTATTGAAAATAAACACAATATTGATCATGAGTTATTTGAATTAATAGTGCAACACTATACAAGATTACAGTTGCTTAATGAATTTTCGGAAAGCGTAGAGGAAAGATTGTCCAGTATACAAGATGAAATAGTACATAATCCAGAAACTATAGAAGACATAAAAGATGCGTTAGTAAGGAAGTATCACACTAACGTAAGAAAGTTTGGATTAAATCATTGGGAATCAAGCTTTTTAAAAAGTTTAATTAATACACCTGAGTTTTTTGTGAATTCACTTGAATTTGGTGCATAATTCTTCTAATAAGTATCAGTATCAATACCCACTAAAATAGTTGTAAAATAAGGGGATGAATATTGTGAAATTATTTTGGGGGAAATTTGCACTTGAATTAATTGTGATAGTTGGTTTCTTGTCTTTATTGTTGATCAGTTGGTTTTATAGTAGTTTAGATAAAGAAGATTCAGGGGAGTTTTGGAAATCCGTATTGTCTGGTGCATTTGTAGATATATTTAGCTTGATAATTAGTTCAATCTTGATTACATACTTAGTAAATAGGAAGAGAGAACATGATGATAAAAATAACCTATACACAATAATAAAAAAACCTCATAAGAATTTTATAGATRGGTTGCTGCTAGGCTATCTATATATGGTTTGTACAAAGAAAAATTCAGAGTATAAAATAGAGATAAACAAGGGATTATCATTTGATAATATTGATTCATATTTTAAAGAGTACATACATGAGGATTATTTGGC
>NZ_JBFUIO010000164.1:0-3659 GCF_056401835.1 Paenisporosarcina sp. P4_D4
CATATGCACCATGACCTCCAACATGGTACGGTCAACCTTATGCTGGTCAATTTAAAAATCATTGTTATTATGAACCAGCAGCTGGAACATGTGATAGTGTTTATAGTGGTTAGGTTGTCTAGGAGCTATTATTAATTCTGGAGGTTTTTGTGATTTTGCCTTTTGGTGCAACAACATTTTTAGTTATAGGTACTGGTTACCAACAATATTCATTCAATGCACTCCTAAAGGTAATGTAACAGTTGTCGGTTGAAAAAAGCTGAACCCAAACCTCAGCCTGTTTTTTTAAAAACGATATTTTGTATTTTTATCTTACTAATAAAAAAGGGAACCTCCTGGTTAGCAGGGTTCCCTTTTTTTACATATCAAACATTTAGTAATAGTAATTTATCCAAGGATGCAAGATTGTGAAGTATTGTACTTAAACTAAAATGTTCTTTCGTATTATAAGGTCAACCAGTTTTTAAAGGTTGACCTTATTTTTATATGATTTAATATTTCAGTAAATAGTTGTTACAATGAAATTATTAATAAGGAAGGATGTGCAAAACTATGGATTTCAAAACAGTTATGCAGGAGCTTGAAGCCCTCGGTAAGGAACGAACGAAAAAAATATACTTATCTAATGGTGCGCACGAGCCTCTTTTTGGCGTAGCTACAGGCGCTATGAAACCAATTGCAAAGAAGATAAGAATAAATCAACATTTAGCTGACGAGCTTTATTCCACAGGTAACTACGATGCAATGTACTTTGCAGGCATTATTGCAGATCCAAAAGCCATGACTGAGTCGGATTTTGATCGGTGGATGGATGCAGCATATTTTTATATGCTGTCCGATTATGTGGTTGCAGTAACTTTATCAGAGTCTGATATTGCACAAGACGTTGCTGATAAATGGATTGCAAGCGGTCAAGAGCTGAGAATGTCAGCGGGCTGGAGTTGCTACTGCTGGCTTTTAGGTAATCGCATAGACAATGAATTTTCCGAAAGTAAGATTTCAAATATGCTTGATCTTGTAAAAAATAAGATTCACGATTCCCCAGAACGAACGAAATCAGCTATGAATAATTTTCTATACACTGTGGGGACTTCATATTTGCCTCACCATGAAAAGGCAGTCGAGACCGCAAAGGCAGTAGGTACAGTAGAAGTCAAACGGGACAAGAAAAAAAGCAGTATCCTAAACGCTTACGAAAGTATTCAAAAAGAAATTGATAAAGGGAGGCTGGGTTTTAAACGAAAACATGTAAGATGTTAAAAATTAGCTTCGTATCGGTGTGTTGATCGAAGAAGGTTTGACGTTCTTTAATGTTGAAGTTAGTGAACTCCCATGAAAAATAAAAAACGCTCAAAATCAATAATAGTGCATAAAAAGAGGACCCAGAAAAAAGTTTTTTTAAAAAAGGATGAGCCTTAATTCTTCTTCAACTAACAGGGCAGCTTTCCTGTTTGAAGGATGTTCGAGGTCTTGAACGAAAAAGAGCCCTCTTGTATGATCATGAGTGTCAACTGTCATTGACTCATTATCAAACAAGGAGGACTCCTATACGGCTCTTTCTGCTTGTTCAACTAATTGGGCAGGTTAGTTGAAGAAGAAGAAAGGAAAATAGAGGTTTATGATACGTTCCCAGACGTTATTCTTCTAGTAAGTTTAAAAATGGTTAACATAAAAAAACCTTCCCAAAGGAAGGTAACAATAAGCTTTTGAATAATTTTTATTCAATCTCAAGTCCGAATTATTTTTAATTTTCTTTAGAAAGTTCGCTATATCTTTTGAAATTTTCTAGAATCGCCTGCCAGCCTGCTTTTTGCTGCTCAATGGAATGAGTGGCTTCTCCTTCAAAAACTTCAATTATCTTAGTGTCGTTTTCATGACTAACAAACGTGATCGTAACTTTCCTACCATCTCCAAGAGTGTAAGAAATAAATTCATTTATTCTAATTTCATCATAAACTMCACCAAAATCAAATACAAAGCTTCCATCCTTTGCTTCCATTCTTGTATGGAATCTTCCGCCAACCCTTACATCATTTTCGGCAATTGGTGCGTGCCAGTCTTCAGAAGCAAACGTCCATTTCGTTATATGCTGTGGTTCTGTCCAAAATTCCCACACTTTTTCAACGGGTGCATGAACTATTGTTTCTACCGTTATGGTTACTTTATCGCCTGTGTCCATTATAATTCACCTCTCATCATTAATGGCTAATTATACCACATGATTTTTAGGTTAGAATAGTTGGAAAGCATCGGAAACCCAAAATAATTAACCGGAAATATGCGCTTAGATAAGACATGCGGAAGCTTATAAACGGATTAAGACTTTCTAAACCGATTGAAGAAGAAGGGTGCAGTGCAAAGTGTCAGCTCTTTTTTCTTATTGAACTAACGGGGCGGGTAAGTTGAATAAGAATGGGTTTTTTGGGTTTGTGTTGAATAAGTTAATTTATGTAGCCAGCATCGAACTATATATTGTTAATTGTTAGTGTTCTGTTATTAGCACTAGCCTGTCATGTTCTCTATTTCGGGGATTTCAATAAAGTTTCTATTGTTACCGCAGTGGTTTCCATGATCCTTTGTGGAGTAGTGTTTTTTAGTTCATCTTTGCCCTATGTGACGATATCCAATGAAGAAATCTCTTTTCGGAAAGTTTTTTCGGTAAAAATACACAGATATGCTTGGGATGATATTAATCGTTATATTTATTACGAGACTAAACCAGGTGACCAAAAACGTGCACATTATGAGTTTTACTTTTCAGATGGAAGTATACTTTCTATAMCTCACACTGGGCTATTTACGGACGAAGTGCAAAATAAAATACACAAGAAAATCAGGACCTTAGACATTGAGTTGGAGAGGATGTATTAAGTTTTAAAGGATGCCTTAAAATAACGGATGCAAAGTAGCCTTATATCTAATTGAACTAACGGATTTTTTCGATATGAAAAATTTTATTATCCAGAAAACTGATGTATATCAAGGTGGCCTTGGTAAACAAGAGATAGTTGAATTTATTAAAAGAATAGTCAATCAAGAGATAAATATTCATCATCTATAATTTCCTTATTCAACTAACGGGTGCTTTACTTCAAAAAGGAGTGAAACCATTTTTTATTGAACTTACGGGGGGCAAAAAACTGCACCTTCAATCGTTAGACACAACTAACAATTGGAAGTGCAGTTCATTATAGTGGTTTTCTTTGAAGAAATGGTAGATTTATCATATTTCGAGAGTGGAAATGATGTTGTGGAAAGTTTATAAAAAAATCCACGCTGTAGATCAAAAGAGTTATATCCTATTCTTTGGAAACGCCATACACCCTAAGAGGGAGGGGGGGTCTTTCAAATCTTGATAAAACAATCAATGCATTCCTTTCCATTCCCCTTGGTTTTTGGATGCTTTTTCTTTTTTCGCCTTTTCTTTTTTTGCTCGATTAGCATTTGCACTGCCAAATTCTTTGGAGAATTCTGAATCTGTTTTGCTGGAGTCAAACCCTTGTTTATTCTTTTGTTCTGCGTCATTTTTCTTAGTCCGTTTTGCCATAGATATCACTCCTTTTGTTCTTTAGTATGAGAAATGAAAGTAGAAATATACGTCATAGCATTTTGCAGGTATTTATCAATCTCCCTAAACAATTTCTAACAACTTAATTAAT
>NZ_JBFUIO010000165.1:0-3622 GCF_056401835.1 Paenisporosarcina sp. P4_D4
ATCTTTCATCGCCACATATGAGTGAGGAAGGGTTTGAGCTGGCATTTGTTCAAGAGGCCTTTGATACGAATTGGATTTCACCACTCGGGGCAAATGTCGATCTGTTTGAGAAAGAGCTGGCTGAAAAAGTGGGAAGTACATCTGCAGCGGCCCTTTCATCAGGAACGGCAGCTCTTCATTTGGCTCTAAAAGCAGCTGGCGTCGAGCAAGGAGATATTGTTTTCTGTCAGTCGTTAACTTTTTCGGCGACGGCCAATCCCATCATTTATCAAAATGCCACTCCAGTTTTTATTGATAGTGATGCGGAAACGTGGAATATGAGTCCTACCGCATTAGAAGAAGCGTTCCAGAAATATCCGAAGGTGAAAGCTGTCATAGTCGTACATTTATATGGGTTATCGGCGAATATGGACCCGATCGCCCGGCTTTGCAAAAAACATCAGGTTGCGTTGATTGAAGATGCGGCTGAATCGCTTGGAACCTACTACAAAGGTACGCATACTGGGACTTTTGGAGACTATGGTGTTTTTTCTTTTAATGGGAACAAAATTATTACTTCTTCAGGCGGCGGGATGATAGTTTCGGACAATGCGGAGAGGATTGCCAAGGTTCGATTCTGGGCTACACAAAGTCGAGATCCAGCAAGGCACTATCAGCATAGTGAATTAGGATTTAATTACCGGATGAGTAATGTCGTTGCCGGAATTGGTCGAGGTCAGTTGAGAGTGCTAGAACAACGAGTGGCAAAGAAAAAATACATTTTTGAATTTTATCAAAAAGAGTTAAGCGGCCTGGATGGTGTGGAGTTTATGCCCATTCACGATTGGAATGAACCGAACTATTGGTTAACTGCCTTGACTCTAAGCGGACAAGTTCGTCCACTAGACATTATGAAAGCTCTTGAAAAAGAAAACATTGAATCAAGGCCAACTTGGAAGCCGATGCACTTGCAACCATACTTCGCGAAATACGATTTTATAGGAGCCAATGTATCAGAAAAGTTATTTGAAAATGGTGTCTGTTTGCCATCTGATACAAAAATGACCGATGAGGACTTGGGAAGAGTCGTGGACACAATCAAAAAACTGTGGGGAGCCTCAAAAAAATGAAAAAGAACATTTGGATCTTCAATCATTATGCCACCGATACGTTTAAAGACCTAGGGGGACGGCATTTTTGGTTTGCTGAAAACTTAATCCGCCAAGGACATCAAGCTACCATTTTTTGTGCAAGCACTCTTCATAATACAGACGAGAATATTGATACAGGAAGTAAAAAATACAAAACAAATGAAGTAAATGGCATTCCCTATGTTTTTATCAAAACACCTAGTTACGTCGGAAATGGCAAACAACGAATTAAAAACATGATCGTATTCTATCGAAATCTGTTCCCCGTCGCAAAAGAGGTTGCAAAAATTCACGGGAAGCCTGATGTGATCCTCGCTTCAAGTGTTCATCCGCTAACTTTAATAGCGGGCATTAAACTCGCGAAAAAGTTTGGCATTCCTTGTGTTTGTGAAGTGCGGGATCTATGGCCTGAGTCCTTAATCGAATATGACTCGATAAAAAGAAATAGCTTAGTCACCAATCTGCTATATCGTGGGGAAAGATGGATTTATAAAAAGTGTGACAAATTGATTTTTACGATGGAGGGTGGGAAGGATTACATAATTGAACGAGGGTGGAACAAAGAACTCGGCGGACCGATTGATTTAACGAAAGTGCATCACATTAATAATGGTGTTGATTTAGAGCGTTTCACTGAAAATATAAAGCGTTATATAGTAGTGGATCCTGATTTAAACAACCCCAAACTGTTTAAGGTTGTGTACACTGGATCGATTCGGAAGGCAAACAATGTAGATCTAGTTGTAGAAATTGCAGAAATCATCCAGAAAAAAGGTGTTAATCATATAAAGTTTTTAATTTATGGGCGAGGAACAGAGAAAGAGAATTTAGAAAAATATTGTGTTGATCATGGAATTAAAAACATTCAATTTAAAGGGTTTGTCGATAAAAATCAYATCCCGTATGTTCTCAGTAAGTCCGATTTAAATATTGTGCAGCTTTTTTCACAAAACGGGCTCAAACGGTTTGGTACGAGTGTGAATAAAATGTTTGAATACTTTGCAAGTGGGAAACCAACGCTTTCAGGTTGTGAATATGGGTACGATCTCATTCGAAAATATCAATGTGGCATTGTGATCGATAATGCTAGTACGAATCAGCTTGCGGAAGCCATTATTAACCTGTCTAATATGCCTCAGGATGAAGTTGCAATTTATAGTCAAAATGCATTAAAAGCCGCACAAGACTATGATTTTAAAGTGTTAACTAGAAAGCTTGAACAGTTACTATAATTTTATAGATTGGTGGTCAGGATGGCTCTTTAAAGGAAAAATTGATAAGAATTCTGGAAGGATTACTTCATCAATGATTTTACATCACCAAAATTTTTAGGTGGAGAATTTTCCTTAAATACAGAACTATGTGAGGATGTGATCTGTCTATTAGTAATATTACATTTAAAAAAAAATATCTATATACACTATTMGTATTAATCGTTTTTAAAATGCTATTGGAATACGGTTACTTTTTATTTGTAAATCCAGTATTTGAATATGAAGGGTTTACTATAAAGATATCAATCTTTAAATTATTCGAATCTTACCTAGTAGTTTTCATCTTAAGTATTTTTATAATTAAATTAGAAAATCTAAGTTATCCAAGCAAAATTGTAKTATATGTACTGTTTATCAATTTATTATTACCTATTTCATCACTGTATTGGTTACAGGATCATTCACGAGAATTTTTTCTAACCATTTCACTGTCATTTTTATTACTTTTTTATATTCTAGTAAAAACCCCAATGCTAAAACTTCCTACTTTAAAAGAGGGAAAAAATTTATCATTTTTAATATTATTTTTCTTAACCATCATTGTTTATGTTTTTTTAATCGTTACTGGTGGTCTACAAAGAATAAATTTTGATCTATCAGATGTTTATTCAACTAGAGAAGAATTTAACGCTAGTAGTGATAATTGGTTAATGGATTATTTATTGCCTTGGCAAGCGCATATAACAAATATGTTCTTGTTGATTTATGGATTGATCAGGAAAAATAGAATATTAGTTGTTATTTCTTTAATTTTACAAATTTCAATTTTTGCAATGACAGGACATAAGAGTTATCTTTTTGCGCCTATTCTTATTTTTGGAATTTATTATTTCTTTAAAAAAGGTTATCAGAATAATATATTATTTTTTATCACATCTGCCTTAATATTTTCACTAAGTATTTTATATATTTTGTACAGTATTTCTAACAACCCAAATATGTTATCGCTCTTTTTAAGAAGGTTATTTTATGTTCCTGCACAGTTACATTTTTTATATTTTGATTTTTATGAGAACATGACGAAATATAAGCTGTCCGCATCTTTCCTTTCTTTTATCATTGATAATCCATATGGTACTAATCCGGTTTATTTAGTAGCACAAAAAGTATTTGGTAGAGACTTTAGCCCTAACGTAGGTATATTCGGGGATGCTTATTTGAATTTCGGAATAATTGGAATTCTACTTTTTATGTTGATCTTAGGGGGAGTATTAAAAA
>NZ_JBFUIO010000166.1:0-3618 GCF_056401835.1 Paenisporosarcina sp. P4_D4
CAACTAAACTGCCCCGTTAGTTTAAGTGAAGTATTTCACAATCTTCAAATATAATATAACATAAAATATCCAAATTCTTACAAAAAACAAGTTCGCTTAATATTAAACGAACTACCTCAGTTTTAGCATTGTTTTTAACAACACCGCATAAATTTATGTGGTGTCTTCAATTTGCATTCTTATTGATGTGCTAATTAGTATGTCAAATTGAATAGAGCATTGATAAGACAACTTAATAGGAGACACCAATTCATATGTGAATTGTGTCCCCTATTAAGTTGTTATTCAATGTTTTCTCCCCTTCAACCAACCCGTTAGTATTTTTCTCTTAGCTTTTTTATGGAAAATGTAAAGACTTTGTTCAACTAACCTTGCCTATAGTTAAAGAAAAGCTGAACTAATTGTCTGTATTAGTTCAGCTTAAACTTAGACCATTATAATGTTACACATTATATAAAGAATACTGCTGTAATAAAGTTATAACTTTAATTCTTGACTTTTAATAAAAAATTTTTCGTGTCGGGTTTCTTCTTATTGGTTTTTCATCAATTTTTCGATAGGATTTTTCCAACTGATATCTGCTTCTGGGTAGTTCATCAAGATTTCTTTTTCCAGGAATAAAAAATCGTCCCGTGTAAAGCCTTGCAGTTTCATTGTATCTTTGACCCAGACAAATATGGACACGACTTCGAATGCATCACCAGTAGTACCAAGATATTTCTCGCCCTCAAACAGTGCCCCTTTAAATGAAATGAAGAAATTTTTCCTCACATTTTTCACATCATCGTAAAAATAGTAAGCACCCTTTTCGTAAGCGTCATCAAGTTTTCGCTTGGGATCCATTAAGTAAATAATTCCACGGTAAAACAAATAGACAACAAGTGCGAGTATAAGAAATCGGATCAATACGATGATCATAATGGAACCTCCCTTTGGGCAGACGTGTTACTATGGTATACGGATGAACAAATACTTTGGTTTCAAGATTGTTCAAATTTTTTTCTGGAGGTATTTGATATGGAATTACAGCAGTTATTTACGATGCAAAAAGCTCTCGACAGATATATTCAATCGGAGAAGAATATATCTCATGATGTATTTCTTGAAAAAGGGTTAGCGTTATTAGTTGAACTCGCTGAATTGGCGAATGAAACACGTTGCTTCAAATTTTGGAGTGCAAAAGGGCCATCCGATAAGGAAACGATTTTGGAAGAATACGTAGATTCTATTCATTTCTTACTGTCTCTCGGCATTGAAAAACAATTGGACGATTTAGATAGATGGCCTGTTGAGGAAAAAGCAGGTTCCCTGACTCAATTATTTCTAAATACCCATGCATCTATTCAACAATTTCTCCAGGAACCAACCAGACCCCTATATGAAGATGTGTGGAAATGGTATGGAGCAGTTGGATCATCACTAGGTTTTACACATCTTCAAATCGTAAAAGCATATATTGATAAGAATGAAAAAAATTACGAACGTCAACGCACTGGTTATTAACGAATATTTTGAAAACTGAATACGTTTCCATTATAATAAGATAGTTAGAGCATATTTAGGAGGACGAAATAATGACGAAACTTGATGCAACACTTACGATGCTGAAAGATTTAACAGATGCAAAGGCCATACCTGGGAATGAACGTGAAGCACGTGATGTTATGAGAAGATACATCGAGCCATTTGCTGACCGAATGGATTCAGATAATCTGGGCAGCTTAATTGCAGAAAAAGTAGGCGACGCGGAAGGCCCGAAAATCATGGTTGCCGGTCACTTGGATGAAGTCGGATTCATGATCACTCAAATTGATGATAAAGGTTTCTTAAAGTTCCAAACCGTTGGTGGCTGGTGGTCACAAGTTATGCTTGCTCAACGTGTAACTATAGTGACGCGTAAAGGTGAATCTATTACTGGTGTCATTGGATCGAAACCACCACATATCTTATCACCTGAAGCACGCAATAAACCGGTTGATATCAAAGACATGTTTATTGATATCGGTGCCTCTTCGAAAGAAGAAGCTATGGAGTGGGGCGTATTGCCAGGAGATATGGTAACACCATATTTCGAATTCTCTGTTATGAACAATGAAAAAATGCTTCTGGCAAAAGCGTGGGATAACCGTATTGGTTGTGCAATCGCAATTGATGTCCTTAAAGCATTAAAAGATGAGAAACATCCAAACATTGTATATGGTGTGGGAGCTGCCCAAGAAGAAGTTGGATTACGTGGAGCACGCACAGCAGCGGCGAAAATCAAGCCGGATATTGGTTTTGCAGTTGACGTCGGTATTGCTGGTGACACGCCAGGGATTACAGCAAAAGAATCTACAAGCAAAATGGGAGCAGGTCCACAATTGGTATTGTTTGATGCTTCAATGGTTTCTCACAAAGGACTTCGCGATCTAGTGGTAGATACTGCCGAAGAAAATAACATTCCTTATCAGTTTGAATCTATTCCTGGAGGAGGAACAGATGCCGGAGCGATTCATTTGACAGCAAACGGTGTTCCCTCATTGGCTATTGGGATCGCAACTCGCTATATTCATTCTCATGCAGGTATTTTACACCGTGATGATTATGAAAATGCAGTCAAACTGATTGTGGCGGTAATCAAAAAACTAGATCGTGACACAGTGAACAAAATTATCTTCGACTAATAAGGAAATCAGAAAGCATCGCTGAGGCGATGTTTTTTTGATACTCTTGGTATTTTATGCATGATAGATTGTTGTCATATCAATCATTAATTGAAAGGTGAAGGCGTAGTCCAAGTGACTACGCTTTTATTTATGTCCCATATATTTTGAAGTGAGAAATTATTGAAAAAATCTATTTTGTTTTCCTATCTACCTAGAGCATTTTTCTATCACTTAATATGTTATAGATGTAAGGGAAAACGGATTGAGTGGAAACGCGTAACGGAGTCTACTAACAATCCAAACGGAAGGAGGTGAAATTAATAATGGGATATAGCAAAAAGACATGGGTAAAAATAGAGGGCTGTGACTGTTTCAAATGTCGTGAAGCAGAAAGCAAAGAAAAATGTGAAAAAAACCACGATTGGGATAAAAAAGATGAATGTAAATGTGCTAAGTGTGGTGATGTTAACATCCATGTAGTATGCAAAGAAGAAGATCACGATAAGAAGGATCACGATGAGAAAAAGAAAGACGACTGTGAAAAATGCACAGGTAAAACAGACAAAGTAGAGTTCCAATCAGACACATCATTTTTAGACGATGAAATTTTCGAAGAACCAATCCAAGTACTTCAGGTTTCTTTCAACAAAATATGTGAAGGTGACAAGGTATGGTTGAGTGGAATTGTTGGTTTTGATAATGACACAGTTGTTTGTGGTAATGATGTTGCTGTGATTAAATTAACAATTGTAAGAACAACTGCGTCAGGAAGTGAGCGTATCATCTACAGACAAACTTTTGAAATCGATCAACCTGGACATGACGATCTTACTCAAGTGCCATTTGCACATGTRGAATTCGAATCAAATGAAAACAAAAATGTAACTTATACAGTTTTCGTACAACGCCTGAATGATAACAGAGATGTATTTTTATTCGGACAAAACACATTGGCTGCTCTAAGAATTAACTA
>NZ_JBFUIO010000167.1:0-3596 GCF_056401835.1 Paenisporosarcina sp. P4_D4
GTATGAATTTGTGTCTGTACTTGAACAGTTTTTTCCAAAGGAATGTACACCACTTTTTCATTTTCAAACATAACCTTACTCATTTAAGCTTCTCCTCCTTCATTTATCTTTGGATATACAGCGATTAGCGCTTTAAAATGAATGTTGTCTGTTGATTTTTCTGCCGGATATTTTGAAACCAATTCATGAACCAACTCGATATACTTGTTCAAAAACTCTTTGCGCTCATCTTCATTCACAAATTGAACTTGAAAATCCAACGCGGCACTTGGGACATGAACTGCATCATCTACAATGTTTAGTAATTCGACGGTATCCTTTTTGATTTGCTCAGACAAATCATACAAATGCATCAATGGACCCTGATCTCTTAATTGCTGGATAAAGTCAGTTTGAATATCTGTTTTTTCCGTGACAACGTATTGCTCGGCTACTGATTCATAAAGTACCTCAACCAAGTTCCGTATGTTGCGTGTTCCCACTTTCCATATTAATCCCGCATTTTCGAGCTTCTTGAAATGATAATTCATCCTTTGAGGGCTTTGGTTCATAAACTTTGCCACTTCGCTGGCAGAATGAGGGTGAGTCAAATGCTGCAAAATTTCCAATTTGAACGGATTTCGAATCATCATCAATTGTTCCGTTTCTGTAACAAGCATTTTCTTTGCTTTATTTATGTTCATGTTATTACCTCCACGTAAAAATAATTTTTTTACGTTAAATTCAGTTTATTCTTACTTTTGTTTTATGTCAACTTTCAATAATGAGTAATCAAGTAACAAGTACAGAAAAGTTCTTTCTTAAACTAACCTGCCCCTTTTGTAAAAAATTTAATGAAAAAACGCTAATACCTTCCTGGATCAACGCTCCCATAAGACATCCCGTAAAATAATGACCATTCCAAGTACTATGACACCTGGGGCATCGTTAGCCCTCCTATTTTTCAAATGTTACTCAATGAATAATGTAGATTTACATCATCTTAACTTACTTTTACTTTGGTTTAATAGGATATTAACAATCTACCTTTATAGTAAAACTTGTTATCATATTAAATTGAATGGTGGAGGTTAATCAGATGGTTAAAACTAAAATAACGAAGAAGCTACTTCCAATCTGTGTTGTATCAACTCTTGCATTAGGTGGTTTGGCTGCATCAATTACCAGTATCAACGTACAAGCTGAAGAAAAAGAGAGAAGCAATGAAAACAAGGAAATAAAAAACGTTATTTTCTTAATCGGAGATGGGATGGGGTCAACCTATACTTCAGGTTATCGTTATTTTAATGATAATCCTTCAACAACTGTTGTAGAAAGAACAGTATTTGATAAATATCTCATAGGACAACAGATGACTTATCCGGAAGATCCAACACAAAACATAACTGATTCGGCTTCCGCTGCGACAGCTATGTCTGCTGGCGTAAAAACATATAATGCAGCAATTGGGGTCGATAACGATAAATCAGAAGTGAAAACCGTTTTAGAGGCTGCCAAAGAAAATGGTAAAGCAACTGGCCTTGTCGCTACTTCTGAAATAACCCATGCAACACCAGCATCATTTGGTGCACACGATGAAAACCGTAAAAATATGAATGCAATTGMTGATGACTATTACGATGAATTAATAAATGGCAAACATAAAATTGACGTTCTCCTTGGTGGCGGTACTTCAAATTTTGTTCGTCCTGACCGCAATCTTACAGAAGAATTCAAAAAATCCGGATATAGTTATGTAACAAACAAAGAGGAACTTTCAAAAGATAAAAATGGACAGATTCTTGGATTGTTTGCATCTGGCGGACTCCCTAAAATGATTGATCGTACAGATGAAGTTCCCTCTCTTCAAGATATGACGACATCAGCTATTCAACGTTTAAGCAAGGATAAAGATGGTTTCTTCTTAATGGTTGAAGGAAGCCAGGTAGACTGGGCGGGTCATGATAATGATATAGTTGGAGCAATGAGTGAAATGGCAGACTTTGAAAAAGCTGCGACGGCCGCTATTGATTTTGCTAAAAAGGACAAACATACATTAGTTGTTATTACAGCTGACCATTCAACTGGCGGATACTCTATTGGTTCTGATGGAATTTATAACTGGTTTGCTCAGCCTATTAAAGCAGCTAAGCGCACACCAGACTTTATGGCAGCTGAAATTGCTAAAGGTGAAGATGTTGAAAAGACATTAAAAACGTATATAGATCAAAATCTATTAGCATTAACAGCACAAGAAATCCAATCTGTTAAAGATGCTGCAACGACTAAAAAAGTCACTGATATAGATAATGCAATCGAAAAAATCTTTGATGAGCGTTCTCATACAGGCTGGACAACTGGTGGTCACACTGGTGAAGACGTGCCAGTATTTGCCTACGGACCTTACAAAGAACGATTGGCAGGACAAATTGATAATACAGACAATGCCAAAATTATCTTTGAACTTTTAGATAAAACAAAAAATAAAAAATAACAGATACAATAAAATAGCCCGTTGCTAAATGCGACGGGTGTTTTATTATGCTAGGGGGATTCCAATGAAGAGATACTTGTTTTTCTTGATTCTTTTATTAGTTCTTTCAGGCTGTTCATCAGTATATAACACCGAGGACAAAGCTACTGAGGAACAGGTCAAAACCATCGACCAAACGGAAAAAAAACTTAATGTACAAGAAGATGTATATGTGCCGAATCCTCAAATAACGGATGACATTAATCTGGTGACAGTTGGAGAAACCGTAACCGATGACAAAGGCGAACTCACATTAAAATCATATAAACCCTTAAATAAGACAGTTAATATAGGTGGGGTTGAAATGGTTTTAAAAGATGCTAAGTTGCTACATTTCGTTCCGGATTACAGCATGATTGACTTTTTTCATTCCTATACTCATGAAGAAGAGTTTGATTTTATTAAAGTAGGAGTTGAAGTTAAAAATACATCCGATAAGGACATAAAATTCACACCAGTTGCTTTTGTTAAGACGAACAATGGTGAGCTAAAAACATGGGAAGAGGACATTTTTCTCGAAGAATTGACTGGTGAAATACAAAGAAATGATGTTAAGAAAGGCAATATGGGGTTTATTTTAGAAAACACAAATGATATTAAGTCAATTGAAATTCTAACAAGTGATGTTCTTGATAGCTTGGGTGAAAATGTTGAAAAAGCGAAAACTATAAAATTGGATATCTAATATAACCCTCTTCCCCCGATATCCCGAATTATATAGAATGAATTATTAAAAATTCCTTAACACCTGATAAGTTTGATATAAAAAAGCGGTTTTCTTCACCTTTGAAGAAAACTGCTTTTTCCATGTAACTCTTCGCTTTAGCCTCTTCAATTGAATCAGCTTCGCCAATCAAATATAGAGATTGCAGATTTCCCGGAACTGCCAGAACTTTATTAAAACTCGCGTTTGTTTAGTATTCAATTATATTGAACCATCCACCATCAGAGCCTATTGTTATATGAGAGATTTCATTTGATTCGAAAATATTATGAATATCAATATTTTCGTTACTTGTATTATCTAAGTGCTTAGTAACACCTTCATCTGAAAAAACTATAGCCATACTCATAGACCTTAAAT
>NZ_JBFUIO010000168.1:0-3592 GCF_056401835.1 Paenisporosarcina sp. P4_D4
CCGTTTCCATTTACATGATTCATTTAAATGTAGATGGATTTACCCATCATTAAACACGTCTTTCGATTCATTTCGAAAGACGTGTTTTTTGTTATTCATAAAAAGGTTCTGTATAAGGTCCTTGGCTGAATATAATCTCATATCGCCTCTTATAAAAAGTGCGACTTGAGCGACTACAAATAGTCCAAGCCTATCAGATTAATTCTTAAGCAATCAGAAGTTTCTCATTCATGTCTTCGAAACCATTCAATATCAACTGATAATAGAAGGGAGAAATTAATGAAGGTTTACCATATCCGGTCATTGGAGCAATTGAAACCTTATCAGAAAATGTGGGATCACATTTTGKATGTTAATCAGAACGATAACCCATTCATTGAATTTCAATGGATAGAGAATTGGTGGAAATACCTTGGGCGCAATCGGGGAGTCGAAATTATCGTCGTAGAAAAAGCAGATAACGTGATTGCCTTTTTCCCTTTGCAAATCACTCACATGATGAAGTCGACCGTCATTGAGTTCCTCGGGCGTGGTGAAGCGCATTACATGGATATCGTCGTATACGATGATGAAAGAGAACAAGTGATTCAATATGTTTTCGATGAATTAATGGAGTCGATGCCGAAATGTATCTTTAATTTACATGGGTTATTATCAAGCAGCCCTACAACCAATATGTTGAGTTTGTATCTTGCTAAAAGAAAGTGTGAACCCACCATATTTTCAATTGTTACGCCTTTCGTGAAAACGGACACGCTCAATCTCGAAGATTACTTGAAAAAAAGAAGCAAAATTCACGGTCTCAATCGCAGGGAAAAGAGACTTCGTTATTTAGGACATCCAAAAGTAATGACTAGCAATCCAGATGAAATCGAACAAGTTTTTACGCTACATGATAAGCGATGGAGAAAGATGGACGAGACCAATTTCACGGATGAAGAACATCAGATGTTTTACAGTGCTTTATTAAACTGTGAAGATGGACCGATGAAAGCTAAAGTGGAAGGCTTATATTTGGATGATCAAATGATTGCGTTCTCTTACGTATTTAAGTGCAGAGGTCGACATGTCGGTTATTTGAACGGGCACGATCCTGACTACAGCCTTTATGGACCTGGAACAATCCTCGATAAAGAATTGATCACTAGAAGCCAAAATAATAATGATTTGAGAATTTATGACTTGAGTAGTGGCTACGAGCCCTATAAGTTCGACTGGAATACGGGAGTAGACTACACGAACAATTTCTTGTTTTCTTCTAATGAATGGCAAACTCAAATGGTCTTCCAACTGATCAAAGGTAAGGGGTATGTAAAAGAAATTTTAAAGAAGAACTATAAAGTATTGTTATTTAAAAATGAGTTTCTTGGAAAAAATCTGCATTTTTTTCGGAATGCTAGCTTCAGGGATTGGGTAAAAGCGTTTAGCAGCCAAGTCGGTAAAATTTATTCGAAGAAATCGGTCGAGATTTATCAACAAAAGCAAGGTACTGAAGATTCGCTGGATTATCAAATACTTATCTATCCCGAAGCACGAAAACGACATCACGACCTGAAGCAAACGAATAAATGGTTTTATAATGGGTTCACCCCCTATGGTGATACCAATGTTTCGATGTTTTGGGTTCATCCAAATGTTATACGTGTAGATGAAGTTGATTACTTGCAGGAGTTGCCAAAAAACAGTGCGTATATTGCAGAGTGGCAAATTCATAAGTTGTCGAGTGTATGTTCATTTTTGCGGCAAGATAATGGAGTTCAGGACATTTTTCTTCATACCACAAAGAAAGATGAAGTGACTATGAAACATCTTCAACAATTAGGTTTCACTCATGTCAGCAGTATCAAGAAAAGAAATTTGTTATTTAAGCCATCTACACAAGTTTTAACTAATTCAACAAGCAAGCAGTGAGCTTGGCTGAGTTGTTGGAGTAAAAATGGACATGCAACCGTAAATTGGCTATGGGGGAGAACATGTGAAAGCATATTCTGATTACGTATCAAAACATCGGATAGGAAAGCTTATAATATGGTTTAGAAATGTGCAAAGAAACAAAGAGAGAAAAAATCGATAAGTCATTACTCTTAGCTTCCTAAAATACATCTTGTGTACCATCTGCCTGACCACTACCATAAAGTGGCAGGTTTTTTTTTTGTTAATGAACTTTTTCGACAGTACGATGTCTAATACATAACAGAGGTTGAAATGAGGGGTCGATTTGGGGGAAATTGAAATCGTCAAACGGGCAATTGCTGGAGATGATGAATCATTCCTGCTCGTAATGCAATTCAATAAAGAAGCATTGTACCGGACAGCATTCGCTTTTTTGAGAAATGAACATGATGCTCTGGAAGCCATGCAGGAAGTCACCTACAGAGCATATAAAAAAATTCATACAGTAAAAGAACCTTCCTACATTAATACATGGCTGACTCGTATCATGATGAATTATTGCCAGGATCAATTGAAAAAGAAAAAGCGTTTCTCAAATTCTGAACTAATTAATGAAATATCCGTTAATAATGATTTGGTTCAATTTGAATTGCAGGAAGCCTTAAGTAAGTTATCTGAGCAGGAGCAGCAATTGGTGTATATGAAGTATTTTCAAGATACAAAGATTAAGGACATTGCGGTGATAGAAAATATACCTGAGGGAACCGTCAAATCCCGTCTTCACAAAATCATGAAAACGTTGCGCCAACATCTTACGGAGAAAGGGGAAGTGGATCATGTTTGAAAACGAGGAAGAGAAATTGGCAGAACTTCGACGTCAGCTTGAACACATCAGTATTCCTACCGAACAGCTGGACGGAGCAATAGGGCAAGGCTATGAACGTGCAAAGCTTGAAAAAGTGAAAAAGAAAAAGAGAAAAATACGAAATTATGGAATGCTTGCAGCAGCTGCACTTCTCATGGTTACATTGGCCACATCCATAAGGGTGTCGCCAGCTTTTGCAAATGCGGTTTCATCTATACCTGGACTGGAAAAAATTGTTGCAATGATTCACTATGATAAGGGCTTAACGTCTGCTATTAAAAATGACTATTACCAAGAAATTAATGCTTCTCAAACCAAGGAAGATTTAACACTTACAATTGACGGTGTCATTTTGGATGAATCGGGGATGAATGTTTTTTATACCATCAATTCTGAAAAAACCATACAGAATGTTCGGGTTAGAAATGTAGAATTAAGGAACGACGAAATTATTTCGCCTAGTAGTTCTTTTAGTATCTCAGCTAATAATCAAGCTGTTAAAGAGTTTAGTAATAAAATCGATTTTCATTTTCAAGAGCCAACGAAGTTTAATGATTTATCATTTTCACTCTTGATGACAATTGAGAATGAAGGAAAGGAAATAGAATTTATTATTCCATTTACTGTTCCCAAAAATGTTAAACCGAGCATTAATTTTGTATTAAAGAAAGAAGTAGAAATTGAAAATCAAAAGTTTACTATTGAAGAGGTAACGATCAATCCTCTCCGTGTAGATGTTCGAATTTCAATAAATCCAAATAACTCGAAAAAAATCCTTCAATTTCCGGATTTACATTTAGAAGATGAAAATGGAGAGATTTGGGGCTCTAGAAG
>NZ_JBFUIO010000169.1:0-3588 GCF_056401835.1 Paenisporosarcina sp. P4_D4
AAACCTCCCATGTAGAATTATAAGGTTTTGTATAAAAACCTAAATTATCGAATCGTATTACGCTTACTTCCTTTTCCCCAAGAATTTTAGGTCCTATTTCAACATTTCCTTGTTCAACTAACCTGCCCCGTTATTTCAATAAGAAAAAAGAGCTGCCAAAGCAACTTAAGCCGTTCGGTTTTGGATCACTTCTTCCTAAATAAGCGGTTAAATCAACCCTGTTTTATTATCAAAATAAACAGCCAAATATAACTCAAATTAGCACCTCATTTCGAGGTGCTTTTATAATTGATAGAAAATTTTATCTTTTTAGAGGTAAAAATGGATATTGTTGGTATAATAAATAAAAGGAATTGTTATTTTTGTTTCACTAACGAGGCAGGTTTGTTCAATAACAAGTATTGAAAGAAGGTCTTTTGTGAGAATTATATTGTTTCCGTTATTATCATCAGTTGGGACAATGGCTCTATTATATTGGATTGGAAATATATTTAATTTATCTCTTCTTAGGTTTTCATTTGTTCTAAATGAGCCGTTAGAAAATGGGTTGATTTTTGATGCAAATATTGCAATACTTCCTTTTGCTATCGGCTTAATAGTTGGATTTATTGTGCAACGTATAGTTAAAGTCAGAAGCAACGAGGTACAATGAAAAGGAAGAGATAAAATGAAGGATAAAAATGGGAATAAATAAGTTCAAATTTTGCTGAAGCTGTTATTCCACTAACAGGTTCTTTAGTTGAATAAACGGAGAAGAAAATTGGTTTATTAAAAAGTAGAACAACTAGAAAAACATTGAGATAATACTCTGTGTTTTTTTCTCTATTCCAATCATAAATATTCATTTCCCGGTTTACAGGTTTCTTGTTTAGTTTATTCGGTTGTTTTTCGTCAATGCAATTTCACACCTCTTTATCATACCAAATAGATACCTAAATAATCACTTTACAATCACAATTGTAATAGCAATAATTGACCTGTCAATAGTATGATTATTTTAAAGGTAAAATCAATACAAACCTTGATATATCAATAAAAAATAGACACCCAATTGACTATCTAATTGGGTGTCTATTTAGGGTTATATTTCAAGAAAAGTGATTCAAAACTGAACGGCTTAAAAGCAACTCCACGATTTTTAACTAAAGCACCCGTTAGTTGAAGAACTASAAACTAATATGAACTACCGTTTCTGAATCGCTTTAAACAGTAGATATACAATTCCACCAATAACAWATGCATAGGYTACAACTAATGAGTCTTCAACTTCTTTAAAAGGTTTACCGTGAGTAATTATGAAAARTAATATYCCACMAATAATCATTACGCTGCCTATGAGGTAYTTATCCAAGAATCTAATTAATTTATTCATTTATATACCTCYTCCAGTTTGCAAGAAATCCTCTTSAACTAACCTCCCTCTATAAATATTGATGTATCAACGGTTTGCACCACTTCGTAATGTAGAAAAAATTATTTTTTATATAATTTACATACATATTCTTGAATTTCTTGTTTTATTACCAAATAGAGCGTACGCTTCGCTAAAACTAATGGAAATCATTAGCTGTTTTATCCACTATGTGATGCACTATGGATCTCTGCGATACTTATGACGACGTACCCTCCCATGTCTCTTAGCGTCAATGCGCTTACATTCCTTCGTTCGGTCTATTCATAAGGCAGAGGCCTGCTTAGCTGCCCCGGGGACTCGTGGTCTTAGTTTAGTTATGATGCTGGCTTCTCCGTGTCATCCTTCTGGGTATAGGTCTCGATGATAAGAAATGTTTACGCTGTCTCTGCGAGACAGTAGAGATCCTTCATCATATATTGCTCATTAAAATGGACTTTCTTTTTACAAATACCATGCAATACTTTTAGTAATTTACCGCATAGGACCACCATCGACTGCTTACCCCGCAAGGGATTTTGTTGGCGTGTTGTGTAGTATTCATGAAGCCGTTTAAACGGTTCGTTATGACGAATGAGTGGGACGATTACTTTGAAAAGAATATATCTAAGTCTCTTTCTTCCTCGTTTGGAGATATGTTTTTGCCCCTTATGTTGACCAGATGAGTTTTCACGTAATGTCAATCCCGCTAGTTTAATCAATTGGCGTGGATTTTCATAAAGCGAAAAGCTTCCTACTTCTGAAAGTAAATCAACAATTGTTGCATCTCCTAAACCAGGAACAGAAGAGAGAAACTCAAATTCCATAGTTGTTTGTGCCATTTCGGCTAATTGACTATTCACAGATTCAATTTCGTTTTCTAATAAGCGATACTGACGTAGAAGCGTGGCGATTTCATGTCGGGCCATCTGTTCTCCTTCTGTCAGTCCGATTGAGTTCGTCGATGCTTCAATGAGAAGCTTTGCTTTCGGCAACTGTGGTGTCCTCATACCCTCTACCTCACGGTATAAAAAGACCAACTCCTCAGCACTTTTCCCTTCAATATCCTGTGGAAATGGAGTCATTTCCAATGCCGCCAGCGCCATCTTTCCAAAAGACGGAAAGACTTGAGTAAACTCTGGAAAATAGCGATCAAGCCAACGGATGATTCGATTTTTAATACTCGCTAAATCTTCCGTTAACTTTGAACGGAGAGTAGATCMGATACGCAGTTCAGCTTCTACATCTTTTAACAAACGTGGATAACTAAAACGTCCATCTTTCAATAAACGTGCGATGACCAACGCATCTTTTTTATCGTTCTTTGTTGGTAAATTATCGTCCAATTCCTTCGAACGTTTAACGTGCATTGGGTTGACCATGATAAGTGGAATGCCGTAGTGGTCTAAGAAATTAGCTAAGTTCATCCAGTAGTGGCCTGTTGGCTCAATTCCGACTATAACGTCTGTTTTCTTAGCTTCTTTCATCGTTTGACGAATCTTTTCATACAAACTATCAAAGCCTTCTTTTGATTGATGTACCGGAAAAGCTTTTTCAATCACACGCCCTCGTTCATCGACAAAGCACGCGTAATGAACACGCTTGGCAATATCCATACCGACAACGAGTGTATTTTCAGTCACTTGATTAATTTTTTCATTGCATTTAAACTGCATAGAGAAGTCCTCCTTGTTTGATGATGGGTCAATGGTCGTTGACACTCATGCATCATACTAGAGGGCTCTTTTTCTTTCAAGACCTCGAACATCCTTCAAACAGGAATGCTGCCCCGTTAGTTCAATAAGAAAAAAAGCTGCCTAAGCAGCCCGATGATTWTTACTAAAGCAYCCGTTAGTTGAAGATTCGAGAACCTAAATTTCCACTTGTTTTCATCTTTTAAAATTTCATATCCTTGTTTCAAACAATCCTCTTTAGCCATTGGTATCTCCTCCTAACCAATTTCTAGCCATTTCTTTATTTTAAGAGAAATTGTTGTCTTATTGTTAATATAAGGGCTGTGTGGTGATGATAGCGCAATATAATCATTGATAAAACCACCAGCACAACGATATTTTTATGCATTTCCAGAAATGTAATAATTTAGTGAATTAAAATATCAATTAAATAAACCGTAAATTTCTTTCTCTCACCCTCCACCATGACATATACAACTTCGTCTTGCCAAAATGGTACCATCT
>NZ_JBFUIO010000170.1:0-3558 GCF_056401835.1 Paenisporosarcina sp. P4_D4
CTGGATTCAATATACGTTCAAAATAGTTAATTGGAGCATCTGTAGTAAATGATAATTTAAAATTCGCCTGCTGCTTTACCGTTTTTGTAAAGACTCCTTCAACAATTTTTACACGAGGTATAAAGAAGGTTGGCTCTTCCTTAAGGTCAGGTACATTTGGAGTACCCCCTCCACCTCCTTTACCACCCGTAGTACCTCCCGTTGAACCACCATTTCCACCAGTGACTAGTCCACCTTCCTCATCAACCTTGGAACGAACATTTCCAAATATTAATTTACCATCCATTAAGCCTTTAATAATCGAAGGATTATTTAATGCCCATTTGTCCATCAGTTCTTTTAATTCATCTGAATCGGAAGAAAGGGAGTTTTTTAGTGATTGTTCAATACGTTCTTCTTTAAACTTTTTAATCTTCTCAGAGTTTTCAAGATAAGCCTTTAAGTTTTTAATGATCTCCTTCTTTGGTGCCTTATCTAATATTCGTTCACGGTCAGTCATAAACAGATCCTTTTTAAAGGCTGGAGATATATTAGGAAACTCTAAAACAATTAGCAAAGAGTTTTTAATACTTGATAATCCGATACTACTCAATATTCTGCCATCTAATCCACCTTGAACTTGTTGTCCTAATGTGAAAATAATTGGTTTTTCTCCAATAATAGAATTTTCATCCTTTTTATTACTATCACGCTTATTGAACCCAAAAACTGTCACATTAACACGTTGTATCACAGGCGTTTGCTTACCCACTTTACTGGTAAATTGATTTTCTACAACAATATCAAAGTATGAGGTATCTGGAAAGCCTTCAGCAATTAGTTTATTATTACCTTTAGCATGTTGATCATCACTAAGAACCTTATTCATACCTCGGAAAATTGTATCGTTGTTAAATTTGTTCTTTCTACAGTCAATTAAATTAAAAGGTAAACCTGTATCGAACAAACGTTTTCCCATTTCGTACTTAAAGTGAGATACTAATGGACCTTTATTTTTCAGTTGATAATTGAACATCTTTATAAATGTTCCACTTTCAACAGGTTTTGTATATGGTATACCAGCTGTACAGGAATTATCATATTTTAAGTACTCTTTAGCTTCATTACCTTTTAAAACCATAGGTAATAAATTTAATTGATCCGCTTTAAAACGTGGTACTTTATCATTCGGTGCGAAGAATGTAAAAACGGGTGAACTCTCATTAGGACGTAATTCTTGGCGAATCATTGTCCAACCCCAATATGGAAGTGAATCGTCATTAGGGGAATCAAAATTGCCAACAATTTCGATATTACGTTTACTTATAATCAATGTATATGAAAACTCTCCCCCATGCATTAATGTACTAGATCCACCCTGATTATGGTTTCCTTGTGTGAAAGGAATTTTATGTTTGTTTCCTTTTAATAGAGATAAAATTGTCTCTGGTAATCTATTTGGAGACTGACCTTCACCATTATCATAGAGTGAAACTGATAGCTGTTTGTGTTCGGATTTTAAATCACTCCAAACCTTAGCATCCTTAGTTGTTACCATTAATACTAAGTCACTTAAAATTTCACGTTCAACCTCTTTACTGGCTTCAGCAAAATCTCCATCTATAATTCCCCAAAACATTTCTAGAGCCTCTTTAAAACTTTTAGGTGCATTTGGGCCTTCTGGGTCGATACCACGTTTCATACACATTTTTACCAAGAGAGCATCTACAGCATTTGTAAATTTCTCCGCAAGTGCTCCTTCTGCAGTACTTGATTGATTTCCTATAACACTATAATTACTTTTTTCATTTCCATAGGGTATCCATAGTTTCGGATTGTCAAGGTCATACTTCTGAATTATAGAAGTAACATCTGACTCTACCTCGGCAAATAAAAACTCTTCAAATAAAATCTTCATATCAATCTTGTGCACCTCATTCATAACTGTCACCATTCATACCATCTCCTTATATAGTTTGAAATTCATTCAAAAAAACAAATTAAATCATTTAAAGCCAACTGGAAATCGATTAAATAATCGAGCCGCTTATAGTTAAGGATTATTTAAACACAAAAAATATTCTAGATCAAGATCTAAATGCCCTTTCAAGAAATATTTTTAATAATAGGATAAATTCTTGCTTCAATACCACTTAATATAAACAAAATATTTTAGCCGCTCATCTTTTATCTTGCATCTCTAATTTCTTTTTGGTAAAGTGAATTTATAAAACTTATGAGGTGAGATATATGAATGGAACAAATTCAATTAAAATCTATTTTAAAGGGTCAAAAGGTTATCAGTTTGATCGTGAAACTTATGTAACAATGATTCCTTTTAGTAAGCTAGAAAGTTTTTTCAAAGTGTTCCCTGAAGTTCAACGCAAATTAAGTAAACCACGTGTTAAATCAATTGCTAAATATATTTTGGATGGTTTGGATAAGAAGAAGATGACTTTTTTAAGCGCTATTACTGTAACTTGTACTGGAGAAGTTGAATATATCGAAGAAAATTCGAGTATTGGTGTCGATATTAGCACGGTTTTTTCAATTAATGATGGTCAACATCGGTCAGAAGCGATTAAGTTAGCTTTAACAACAATAAAAAACAATATTGATAAAGCTGAAACTCTAAACGACAAAGAAAAGTGGATGAAAAAACTAGAAATTATCGAATCTATGACTATCCCAGTAGTTATTTTTACAGGTATTAATCAAAAAGGTGAGCAACAATTATTCCACGATTTAAATTTATTAGCATCTAAGCCTAATAAGTCAATCGCTTTAAAATTCGATTCCAGTGATCAGTATAATCGGTTAGCAAAAGAATTATCTCAAAACAATGAGCAATTAATACTTTTTGATGTAGAAACAGAAAAAACTCAATTACGGGGCAATAATACTCAAATTATGGTGCTTTCAACATTACGCAATATGATTTGCTATATCGTAACTGGAGCAAATAAGGATAAGGAAAACTTACTTAACATTGAAACATACGATAGTTATTACGAAACTTTAGACGAAGTATTCAATGTTTTATTTTCTGTTTTACCAGAAGACGCCGCAAATCGCGAAAAATACATTATTGGTACTGCGGCAACTCTTCAAGGAATCGGCAAATATTTGCACGATATTATTGAAGGTGAAGGCAACTTAAATTGGCAAGAAGAAAWTAAAAAACTTGGTAAAATTGATTGGTCACACGGAAGTTCTGTATGGACTAAAGCTGGTGGTAGTTATATTCCTGAGAAAGACAAGTATGTTTTCACTGGTACTAGCGCGGGAGTAAACGGTGTTTATGAAGCTTTAAAACACGCAAATAATTAACTTTTTGAAAAAACGAGCCTCTCTTTTGAGCCGCTCGTTTTTATTTTTGTTAATATTCTTTCTCAATGTTCTTATGTTTTACTAGCATTTAAATTCATAAATATTCATTATTTAACCTTAATATTAATAGCCGCTCAAATTATTATTCCTGTTTCACTTAAAAATACTCCCCTTTTTTTGAATCGGCCATATTTCTATTCTACATTACTTATTATCCATTTTATCGGATGACTGATATTAACCTAAATC
>NZ_JBFUIO010000171.1:0-3504 GCF_056401835.1 Paenisporosarcina sp. P4_D4
CCATTATTATTACTTCACCAAATCCTGGAGAAGGAAAATCAACGACCATTGCAAACTTAGCTATTGTGTTTGCTCAACAAGGAAAAAAAGTGCTGCTTGTAGATGCAGATTTACGGAAACCGACAATTCACTATACCTTTAATATTAAAAATACAAAAGGTTTAACAAATTTATTGATGAAAAAAGCCTCACTAGGAGATGTTATACAACAAACTCCAGTACTTAATTTGTTTCTATTACCTAGCGGAACAATTCCCCCATATCCAGCAGAACTGCTTCAATCAGAAATGATGTCTCAATTGATGGACCGATTAAAAGCTAGTTTTGAATTAATTTTATTTGATACACCTCCTATACTTGCCGTAGCAGATGCACAAATACTAGCAAATAAATGTGACGGATCTATTTTGGTAGTGAAAAGTGGTTCTACAGAAAAAGAAGGAGCCATTCGAGCAAAAGATATACTAATGAGTGCAAGCAGCAAACTATTAGGAGTTGTGTTAAATAATAAAATGATGAAAGACTCACCTTATCAAACCACCTATTATTATGGACAAACTAAGTAATTAGGTTAGCAAAGGTTTCATACAAAATAATTAAATTCTTAACTAATTATTAATTGTAATATCCTTTCAAAACCTAAAATTCATGTTAAAGATTATTAAAAAATACAGTTACGAGGATGGGAATGTTGATTGATATACACTCACACATAACTTTCGGTCTTGATGATGGCGCACGAACATTAGAAGAGAGTATCAATATGGCAAAACAAGCTGTTTCTGAAGGGATATCTACTATTATAGCAACACCCCATCACAGACATCCTTCTTACCATAACCCCAAAGAAATAGTTGTAAAGAACGTTCTTAAGCTGAATGAAATATTTTCAGCTGCACAAATTCCTTTAACTGTATTGACCGGGCAAGAAATAAGATTATTTGGAGAACTGGAGAGTGTCTTAGATTTAGATGAAGAACTATTAACATTAAACCATTCTAAGATGATATTAATCGAACTGCCATCGTCTAATATTCCACTATATACGGAGAAGTTGTTTTATAACTTACTAGTAAAAGGAATTATCCCTGTGATTGCACATCCAGAGCGCAATGCTGAAATTGCAAGGAATCCAGAAAAACTTTATCAATTAATAAAAAATGGTGCATATTCTCAAGTAACCGCAACAAGTATAGCAGGCGGGTTCGGTAGAAAATTACAACGCTTGAGTATTCAAATGATTGAATATCAATTGACCCATTTTATTGGATCAGATGCACACAATCTGACTAGCCGAGTGTTTAAATGGAAAGATGCATGGAACATAGTAGATAAAAAATTAGGGATTGAGTATACGACAAAATTGAAAAAGCAATCGATTGAACTTGTTAATAATCAAAATATTAGTAAGCTACAGCCCGAGCAGATTCCAAGAAAAAAATTTTTTATTTAAATCCTACTAAAGAAAAGAGTATGTGCTCAATGACGGTAAAGAAATGGAAAACATTACTTTTTGTATTGGATTCTTTTATTGTTGTTTTTTCGATGTTTGCTAGTTATTTAATTCTATACCCCTATTTAAATGTTTTAACAGAAAAAGTGTTAATTCTAAGTGTAATAACTATTTTTTTAGCGCATCATTTTTTTGCTTGGCGTTATGGACTTTATCGAAAGGTTTGGTTGTATGCTTCAATTGGTGAACTTACCTCAATAGTTCGTGCAGTGACCTATTCGATTATTTCAGTAATGCTTATGCAAGTAATAGTCAATCAAGATATTTACGTTCGGGTGTTAGTCATCACATGGATGGTTCATATTCTTTTTATTGGTGGTTCACGTTTTTCCTGGCGCTTAGCTACTGATTTAATGAAACGAAAATTAAACTTGAAAACAAAACGTACTTTAATAGTAGGAGCAGGAGCAGCAGGTACGATGGTGGTTCGTCAATTATTAAGAAATCAGGATAGGCAATTACAACCAGTTGGTTTTATAGATGATAATCTCTTTAAGCAAAATCTTGAAATTTATGGAGTTGAAGTATTAGGGAAAATCGTTAATATTCCAGAGATTGTTGCAAGATACAAAATCGAGTTAATTATTATTGCAATTCCCTCATTGTCTAAACAGGAAATGATTGTATTAACGAAAATTTGTGTTGGGACAGGCGTGAAAACTCAAACTATTCCTAGGATAGAAGATATTATGACTGGTAAGTTATCCGTAAATGAAATTCGAGATGTTCGTTTTGAGGACTTACTTGGGCGTGAGGAAGTAAGACTTGATATGCTCGCAATTGCAAATCAACTTACGAATAAAAAAATTCTTATAACTGGAGCAGGTGGCTCCATAGGTTCAGAAATATGCAGACAAGTGGCGAGATTCGAACCTAAAGAAATTATTCTATTAGGACATGGAGAAAATTCCATTTATAAAATTGATTTGGAAATGCGGAACCTAGTTTCATCTAATACTAAAGTTATACCAATAATTGCTGATATCCAAGATCGCAGTCGGATATTTGAAATTATGGAGATTTATAAACCAGATGTAGTTTATCATGCAGCTGCCCACAAACATGTACCACTCATGGAATTTAATCCAAGAGAAGCAGTCAAAAATAATATTTACGGAACTCTGAATGTAGCAGAGGCAGCAAAAGAAATTGGTGTTTCCTGCTTTGTAATGATTTCGACTGATAAAGCAGTGAACCCACCAAATATCATGGGTGCGACGAAACGATTTGCAGAAATGATTATCCAAAACTTGGCGGTTAATAGTAAAACGCACTTTGCCGCTGTACGGTTTGGAAATGTCTTAGGTTCTAGTGGAAGTGTTGTTCCTCTATTTAAAGCACAAATTGCAAAAGGCGGACCAGTCACTGTTACTGATCCTGAGATGACTAGGTATTTCATGACGATTCCTGAAGCCTCGAGTCTTGTCATTCAAGCAGGAACACTTGCAACAAATGGAGAGATATTTGTCCTTGATATGGGAGAACCCGTAAAAATTGTGAACTTAGCAAAGAGTTTAATCCGCTTATCCGGGTATCAAGAAGATGAAATTGATATAGAATTCACAGGAATTCGACCGGGTGAAAAATTATTTGAAGAATTATTAAACGAAGACGA
This sequence comes from Paenisporosarcina sp. P4_D4, assembly GCF_056401835.1. Lineage (NCBI taxonomy): Bacteria > Bacillati > Bacillota > Bacilli > Caryophanales > Caryophanaceae > Paenisporosarcina > Paenisporosarcina sp. P4_D4. Next base: position 3,129 of record NZ_JBFUIO010000171.1, read on the forward strand.
AATTCAAAACGAACATGTTTTTCCGAAAATTTATATTGGTAAGTCCACACCAATTAACAATATAGATATGAAGAATTTATTGGATAAGATGCTTGATTTAAATAATGAGAATCTTAAAGATGTGTTACTTAAAATTGCTAATAAACAAAGCTTCCGAAGTGTAATTCAATAAAATCAATTGGTAATACTAGCAACCGCAGCACCCAGCGCGAATACACAAAAAATGCAATACCCATAACGAGTAGAAAGAAGGAATATCTTGTCAGGTATCCGGAGCGAGAAGTCGAAGAGTGATGGGAATTCTCAACTAAATCCAAAGTCAGAGAAAATCTATCTTTCATCGCCACATATGAGTGAGGAAGGGTTTGAGCTGGCA
>NZ_JBFUIO010000172.1:0-3473 GCF_056401835.1 Paenisporosarcina sp. P4_D4
TCAGCAACCAAAGTTAAAGAGRCTGAATTACAACAACTATTTTCTTCTTTTAAGATAATGACAAAGCGTTTGCAACAACTTGAACAAATGAGAACTGATTTACTTGCAGGTGTTTCTCATGAATTAAGGACCCCAGTTACTTCGATTCGTGGGATGATTCAAGCCGTCCAAGGAGGCATTGTCACTGGTGAAACAGCGGATCAATTTTTAGTAACAACGTTAGAAGAAGCTAAGAGAATGCAAAAAATGGTAGAAGATTTATTAGATTTTGCTTCGTTAGAATCCAGCACTGTTCATGGAGTGTTTGTATTGTTCCCTCTCTGGGAGGTAATAGAAGAGGTAATGCAACAGGTTCATTCCATAGATGGTTTTAAAGATATAGACTTTGATGCCTCTCCTTTAATCAAACCACTGAAAATAGTTGCCGATAGAGGTCAAATTAAGCAAATTCTACTTAACCTCTTAATGAATAGTGCAGGAGCAGAAGCTACTAAAATCACCTTAAGCATGACTATTGAAGATAAAAAGCTGTACCTTGATATATCAGATAATGGTAAAGGGATTGCAGAATCAGAAATTCCTTATATTTTTGAACGATATTATCGAGGAGACAGTAAAAGAAAGAAGAAGCAGGGATTAGGACTTGGGTTACCATTAAGTCGATTACTTGCTGAAGCTAATAATTGTGAATTGTTCTTAGTATCAACCTCACCGCATGAAACTATATTTCGTCTCATGTTACCTATTGAATGAACAATTAAGTCAGTTTTGGATCAGATGGAGGAAAGAGGCATTTAATAGTTTTGTTGTTTCCATGCATTTCCTTCGGCAATAACTGGTATGCCTCCATTTAATGCTGCATTGTTGATAAAAGTATTGTTTAACTATTATATTAAAATAAAGCAAACTAATAAAGCTTAATAATGGTGGAATTACTAATCAATCCTGAAAAAAAGGAATGTCACTTATCATAAGAGACATTCCTTTTTTACCCTTTTATATCATTAAGTTCACTCAGTAGCCTTTTCAAATAAATAAAGAGCTGCTTAACAGCTAATGAATCATCAAATTAAGCACTTGTTTTTTGAATAAGAGCTGTCCTCTTCCGATTGGAAAAGCTGATTAGTTTTAAAAATGGCTGTAAAAAGAGAATCAAACATCTTATTCTTTGTTTTCGTTATAAAAACAAAGCAGTTCAGCGATCTTGTGTATCCTGTCAATGTGTACCCTAATGGAACTGATGCTTTTTGAACGCAGAGAGATTGATTTCAAAAGTAATTAAAAAACCTTAACCCAAAAAAATACAGGGTTAAGGCTACTTAAAATCTTATTTAATTACTGCCCCTATTTACTGTAGTAAGCCAAAAAAATGGTTCTTCGTTTGATTATAGAAACTAGCTTAGGATTATTTTAATCCTAACTGATTTAACACAGTATCTAATGTAGAACCTTTATACTTAGTTTTCGCTTTAGGTGGATTTGGAACTGTACTATTTTGTAATCCATAGTTTTTAATAAGAAGATCCATATCCTTTTTATCAACAACTCCATCGAAGTTCAAATCTGCACCTGATTTATTTGTTCCCCAATTTGTTTGTAGGTATAATGCATCCATTATATCAATTACATTATCTTTATTTGCATCTCCAGCTTTAGCCTGAGCAAGTGCAGAACCAAATCTATATCCGATTGCTTCTCCTCGAACGTCATAAGATAGTACTAACGACTTATACATCGTAAAATGACCTGGTACATCTACTTTTAATGTAGAAGCATTTTTATCAGCTTTCATTCCATCTGCAATGTAGCCTCCATATTTGTTTTCTATTGGAGCCTCAATAACAGTTTTACCATCATATGACGTTACAGTTACTTTTGCACCAATTTTGGTTTGATCTAACGCGTAATTCGTTTGGCCTGTTAAAGGATCAGTCGTTCCTTCTAAATTCAAGTTACCATTTATCCTTGAATATGTGTTTTTCATTTTAACACTTTCCATATAAGTATATACATTATTTGTTACTACATTTGATTGATCAACTGTAGTTCCAGTCATTTCCATGTCAAACCAGTTAACAGAGAAATTTGTATTTGGCGTATAATGTTTAACTGTATTTAAATCGAAATTAACTAATTGCATATCTTCTGGTAATGCTTTATTTCCTAAATAGTTAAAAGTAATTGTATAAGTCGTATCAAAATCATCAGATGTTGATGTTACAGAAACTTGTGCATCCCCATATTGCTTAACTGCATCATTTACAACAACATTATTAATTGTAGCTAAGTCACCATTGTCTTTCATGACTGGAATTGTAATCTTTGATGTTTTTAGGTTTTTAATATTATTCGAACGAATAGAATAATTTATAGTATCTCCGGTAGAAGCGGCTTGTTTATTTGCTTTTAAGTAATAGTAAGGGTAAGTATTAGAAACAAAAGCTACCCTTAGCATTGACGTACCRTCTGAAGTAAAGTTTCTTGCATCATCATAAGCATAAAACTGAACTTTTAAAGGTGTAGACCTTTTTTTCACTAGTATTTGATCGTTGTAATTTCCATTTTTATCAGTGTTAATTGGAAATGCTGAATATGGACTATCGTAAAATGAAACCACTGCATTGCTTGATTGATCAATTGGAATTCCAACACGATTAGCATCAGCCACTTCAGGATCATTTACATTAATATTGAAATCATATAAATATTCTCCATTTGAATCGAATTGACTATCATTATATTCAATAACTTTTTGATCTAACGAATCAAAACTTGATGTCATTGTTGGTTTGCCTTTTTCGAAGATGAAATCCGCTACTTTCGTAAATACTTTCCCCTGATCATTTGTTCCAATCATTTTTAATTTATAGTTACCTGTTTTTGCATCAACATAATCACTGTTAATCGGATTTTTCGAATCACCTGTAAACGGATAGTAACCCCCAGTGAATGCAATAGGAATACCATAAACTTGGTTTTCATTCAAAATTCGAGGATCAAAAGACCCTAGGAAACCAATATCTTGACCCGTTGAATCTTGTAATACTACATCTAAAGTCTTCATAAAGGACTTTATTGAGAATTGAAAACCAAGGAATTGCATGGCATTTTCTGGCCAACGTGTATCGCCAGAATACATTGGACTTCGTACTGTAAAGGTATCAATCCCTTCATTAATAACACGTCCGCCAAATGGAATTTGATACGTTTCAGTTGGATCTGCATTATTTGTAAAGACGATATATCCCTCATATGTTCCTTTTTCGGCTGTTTTCGGAATGTTTAAGTCAAATTTAATTGATTTTTGACTAGTTCCATTTAATTTAACTGAAGTTGGACCTGTTAAGGTCACTCCATTTTGAGCTGCATCTTTGGAATCTCTTAATCCTGTTTGGAATTTAACATTTACACTAAATGTTTTTGCTTTTTCACTTCTATTTTTCACTGTAATATTACGTGAATCATTAATATCT
>NZ_JBFUIO010000173.1:0-3385 GCF_056401835.1 Paenisporosarcina sp. P4_D4
GATAATCAGAGTAAAGAAAGTCCCCTATTAAAAGAGCTATTTATTGCGGCAATAGGAAATGAGCCGCTTTGGATTTCATACTTAGGGGTTAAAAGAGAAATTCAACCAGTTGGATTATTTTCTCAGTATGGAAGATGGTATTGTCCTTCGTATTGTTATCTTAGGAAGGAATTTAGACTTTTTCGTTGCGATCGGATATCAGAGATCGGATTAAGTGCAAGAAATGACAAGATGAATCTAAAAGAAACCAACTTAAATGATATTATTAACATTTTCACAACAAAAAAAGAGTATGAGCTTATTGTGGAATTAACACCAGAAGGAGTAGAAAAATTTAAATCTAATGTTTCGCTATATTATCAAATATCAATAGACAGTAAAGGTTATGGAGTCATTAAGGGTTCAATAAGTGAAGCAGAAATCGACTTTTTGGCTGATTATTTCATACAAATGGGAAAGCATGCAAAAGTAGTTGAACCCATAGAGTTAAGAGCTGAAATAAAAAAGAAAATTTTAGTATTGAGTGATTTATACCGTGATTTGGTATAGGAAACAATAATAAAGTCATTCATCTATAATCATTTTGTTGAACTTATTCAACTAACAGGTGCTTTAGTTAAAGATCATCGGGCGCATTGAGAGGGAAGGAGCATTTATTGAAGGAAAGTACGAGACAGATGTATTTATGAGTATTTTAGATAGAGAATACATCACTTTAAAAGAGAAATTTGTACATATGAATTGAAATCATGGAGCTCCTAAGACAGCTCTTTATTCTTCTTCAACAAACGATGCAGGTTAGTTGAAGAAGAATAAATATTTTCCGAGGGGGCTTGATGATAATGAATAAGGTGAAAAAGAGGTATATCATCAGTGCTTTACTTGTTCTTATTATTGTTTTAATGATAGCAACAAACCCAACTAAACAGGAATACCTTCAGTATATTGAATGGGAAGAAACACCACCAAGTATTCAAATTGAAAGAATAAACTTTTATATGTTTTCAACCTACACTCCAGTTGTCGCTCATGAGCACGGGATGACTCATTTAGGTATATTTGGTGACTTCTATCAGATTTCAGATGGTCAATTTGATTATCCTTGGTGGTTGAAGTTATTCAACTAACGAGGCAGGTTAGATGAGGAAGGAGGGTGTTTTCTAATTGGTAAATTATGTTATAATTTATTTATAAGGGGGGGTTGAGTGATGAGAACTAAGATTTTTGAATGGATTGGTTTCATTATCGTTTGCGTCTCGATATATGCTAATGCAACTTTTCGTGCAGATGGTACTCACACGGGGACAGGAATAAACTTAACAGTAATCGGGATGATTATGGGTGCAATTCTTACTTGTACTTTTTTCTATATTAGGAAGTTTGGAAATAAAGGGGTACATAAAAAGTCGACAAATTAACCTGCTATTTTATTTAACTAACGAGTGCTTTAGTGGAAGATCCCTAAGTTACTTTTACAACTATAGAGTAGGTCATTTTAATAACGGGAGGATCATATGTTCTTGATAAAGTTGGCACTCTTTGTGTTGATAGTGTTTGGTTTAAATGTGGTAGTAAAACTTCTTTTGAAAAAAGTACTTAAGATTGAAAAAGAAAAAAAGTCCTTTTTTTCTTACAACCACATAAACAATCTGCACAGGAAAATTGATTGGGGTATCAGAATTACTTCTATTATCACAATTATAATTACCAATATATTGGTGATAGTTGAAAATTATCCAAATTACCTTTTACTAATACCAATTTTCTGCATTGGACTAGATTATCCAGTAAGAGCATTTTTTGAGAGGAAATATTCGCAGAACCCCAAACAATATATTCTAACTCTTAGCGAAGGGGTAATAATGTTACTTGCAATAGTAATAGTCATTCAATTTATTACACAATAAAACTGCTTAGTTGTAGACAGTGTGGTTGCTAAGTCAGTAAGTAAATCTTCTTCAACTAACGGGTGCTTTACTTCAATAAGGGGTAAAGCCTTTTTCTTATTCAACTAACGGGGCAGGTTTGTTGAAGAAGGATTATCCTCCAAGATTATCGAATAAAAGGAAATCCCGGGTTGTGGAGGAGGAATAGCTTATGAAAAAAAACAGTATTATTTTCTTTGAAAGAAATTTTCCAAGTGCAAACATGATCCTTATTAAGGATCGACTGCCTATACTTATTGATACCGGTTTTGGGAGTGAAGCGAAAGAGACAGAGCAATTAATTAAAGAAACAGGCGTTTCACCAGAAGAATTACACCTTATTGTGAATACGCACTATCACAGTGATCATGTAGGAGGCAATTTTTATCTTCAAAAAAATTATGGTGTTTCGATTGCTACGCATAAATGGGACGCTGATTTAATTAATTTTTGTGACCCTGAAGCCTGTGGTGCAGAATGGTTAGATCAGTCTGTAGAACCTTATCGAGTAGATACAAAGCTCTCAGATAACGATGAGATTAATACAGGAAGTAGAACCTTGAAAGTCTTGCACACACCAGGTCATACGTTAGGGCATATTTCTTTATATGAACCTGAAGAAGAGATATTAATTTGCGGGGATCTCTTTCACAAAAATGATATTGGATGGTTAAATATCTTTCGAGAGGGTGTCACATCTATCCAACGATCTATAGAAAGTTTGGATCGGTTGTCCATGCTCCGGATTCAAAAGGCATATTCAGGACATGGACCTCTAATGGAGAATCCTCTGGATGCCATTGATGCTGCAAGAGCAAGGCTTGAAAAGTGGCTCAAGATGCCAGAAAAAATTTCATGGCATGCCTGCAAGAGGATTTTTTCATTCACGTTAATCATTAAAAACGGATTGGCAAAAGAAGAAATCGATAACTATCTGCTAAAGTGTGGTTGGTTCCAAGATTTTGCACGCCACTCTTTCCAACTTCAGCCAGAAGAATTTATTCCAATCCTACTCGATGAAATGATTCGCTCGGGAGCAGCAAACTGGCACAATAATCATTTAATAGCCGCCACCCCATACAAAGCACCACAAAAAAATTGGATGAATAAGAACATAAAGCCGAAAGATTGGTAACCTCAGGGATTTGGGTACCCGGTCTGTATCCATTTTCTTCCCTTGCAGTGCTGAATTTGCGGTGCATGGATGGCTAACGGAACAGGTTAGTTTAACAAGTAAATGCTAAAATGTAACTGAATTACTGTGGAAAATCCTAATCAAAAACAGCTAAATGAACTCACGGGGATAAAAAAGCACTAGCAATCAGAAGTGAATAAAAGGAGAAGAAGGTTGAAATATTTTAATTATAAAAACTCTGTTTCTACTTTAATAAAGGAAGAGAGCGAGAAAATCGAAAATGTTGACATAGAAAATGTTGCATTTTTCAAAATGATGATTGAAC
>NZ_JBFUIO010000174.1:0-3360 GCF_056401835.1 Paenisporosarcina sp. P4_D4
AATAGGTGATACCTCAAATTGGCCAGTGTTTATCTAGAAATYGAGKACTCATATCTAAAATTCATGAAATCCGCACAATTCAAACGCGCTGAAATGGTGCCATTTGCACCGCAAAWGGCACGTTRCTGTGGGYTTATCGCTGGAATCAAGGATTCGCGGGTGKYTATCGAGGRTTYGTCGKGTGATATCTACATTTTAATAGGTGATATCTCGCATTGGMCAGTGTTTATCTAGAAATCGAGTACTCATATCTAAAATTCAMGAAATCCGAACAATATAAACGCGCTGAAATGGTGCCATTTGCAYCGCAAATGGCACGTTGCTGTGGGYTTATCGCYGGAATCAAGGATTCGYGGGTGGATATCGAGGATTCGWCGTGTGATATCTAYATTTCAATAGGTGATATCTCGMATTGGCCAGTGTTTATCTAGAAATCGAGKACTCATATCTAAAATTCATGAAATCCGCACAATTCAAACGCGCTGAAATGGTGCCATTTGCATCGCAAATCGCATGAAGTTTATCAATCAATAACTCTTAATTACAATAGAAAAGCTTCCGGTCATTTCCGGAAGCAAACTTTTTCCTTTTTGGATAGAAAGCGATGCATTTCTTCAGCATTTACATGATAGATTGTTCCCTTATTCTGACCTGAGTAAGGGAAGTTTGATTTTTTCATAAAATAACCGACCGAATAGGATTTGTCTACACCTGCAAATAAACGTAATTGTCTATTGGTAATCTGATTGCCGACCAATGTAAACCAATCTATCATCGTATCGTAAAAAGGGTTGTCAGGAGTATGAAGACATGAGGAGCATACATATACTCGATTACTTTTTTTCAATAAGCGGCTCTCACACTTCGGGCAGAAAATTCCTTTAAGAAGATCAGAGGGATGTATTCCATATTTTTGGCATGCAGTTGCGTGTTCGAAGGGTCGATTTGCTTCTTGTAATTTCTTAGAAAGTGTTTGAAATTGATAATGAGTAAGTTGCTGCGGGAGTTTATTTAATTTCCGAAGAATTATAGGTAACTCTTTTGCAAAATGAATACCCCGATTCTCAGCTCCAATTAGTAAGGTGGAAGCAAAGGGGAAACTGACAATTCGATGCACAGGTAATTGTGTATCATGCTTTGCAAACCAATCTAGCAAATTCCCGACATAATAATCTGCTTGAACGGTAGGACAATCCATTGATCTTACGATGCCATCTTTTGTTTGTAATACTTGTCCGACTTGTTGGAAGGATATTGTTCCACTCCAATTCTTTACTTCTATTATTAATGCATAAGCGGTTGTGAATATTAAAATATCAATTTGGGTGGAAGGAATGTCTTTTTCATGGATTCGAATATTGGGAAGTAATATATGGGGGATAGGGAAGTGAATGGTCGATAAGACAGAATCAATATATGCTTCTCCAGCATGACCTGCATTGGAATTATACAAATCTTGATTAATGTCGGTAAACTGGGGGTGATTTACCGATAATCGACGATGCAATCGCCGAAGAGCAAATAATCCTGCAGGAATATCTCGATTTAGTTGAATAAAAATCATCTCCTTTTTATGAATTTATCAAATATAATGATATCTCACAAGATTTATTAAAACTTATTACCCTACACCAACATGAAAATCCCTTCAAATTTCAACAATCTTCCAATATCATAGCTTTATTTTCGCGTCTCCTTATCCTCATTAAAATTATTCTATTTTTTGGTAGAGTAAAATAAAATAGAGAGGAAGTGGGAGAATGAAACCCGTAAAGTTTATTGTTGCGGCATTACTCGCTATTACTTTGTTCGTTCCGACAAGTAGTCAAGCTGCTGGTTTTCCGGATGTTTCAACGGAACATTGGGCATATAGCTCAATTATAAAGCTTTCAAATGCAAAAATAATTAATGGATATAGTAATGGGACGTTTGGTCCGAACAATCAAGTTACCCGTGCACAAGCCGCAAAAATATTGGCGAGTGCGTTAAAGCTACCGCTTGATTCAACTTTCAAAACGAGTTATCAAGATGTACCTTCAACGCACTGGGCATTTAAAGAAATACGCGCTTTAACTGAAAAAGGAATCTTTTCAAATGCGACAACATTTAACCCTGATGCACCATTGAGTCGTGCGCAAATGGCCAAAGTTCTGGTAGTGGCATACCAAATTAAAATTGACGATAATAACCAAGTTACTTTCAAAGACGTGCCACAAGACAACTGGAAACCATTCATTACTACGCTGGCGGAAGTGAAAATTTCTGAAGGAGTTTCATGGAATTATTTCATTCCGTACGCCAAAGTCACCCGTGCGCAATTGTCGGTCTTCATCGATCGTGCGATGACTTGGGATCAAAAACGAGATTCAGGTGTGATTAAGTATGACAGCACAAATAAAGTCTATGTCGATTCCACGCTTGCAATTGATGATACCGCAAAACAAACCATTCACTTGGTGAATCTTGAACGCGCGAAAGCGGGTCTTCCTGCATTAGCGGCAGATGCACCATTATCTAAAATAGCCACAGTAAAAGCGGAAGACATGGTAAAAAACAATTATTTCGATCATATCTCTCCGACGTATGGGAAGCCTTGGGATATGGCTGAGAAGTTCGGCTATAGTTATAGCAGCTTCGGAGAAAACATTGCATATGGTCAACGAACACCGCAGGAAGTTGTAACTGCGTGGATGAATTCACCAGGTCATAAAGCCAATATTTTAAACAAAGACTATACCAATATCGGTGCTGGAATAAAGAAAGATTCCAATGGCCAAATCTATTGGGTGCATATGTTTTCTAGTAAATAAATATGAAAAATAATGTGGCAGTCTAACTTAGACTGCCATTTTTCTATGTTATGAAGGGTGTAACCAATTCCAGATAAGCCAGCACGAAATACAGATATTGCGGACGAAATGTAGATAACAATTTACTTTGATACCAATTCCAGATAACACACCACGAATTCGAGATAGCGCTAATCGAAATCTAGAAAAGTCATCACGAAATACAGATATCTGCGCCCAAAATGTAGATAACAATTTACTTCGATACCAATTCCAGATAACACACCACGAATTCGAGATAAGGTTAATCGAAATCCAGATAAGTCATCACGAAATCCAGATATCATCGGACGAAATGTAGATAACTATTTATTTTGATACCATTTCCAGATAACACACCACGAATTCGAGATAACGATAATCGAAATCCAGATAAGTCAGCACGAAATCCAGATATCGTCGGACGAAATGTAGATAACAATTTACTTCGATACCAATTCCAGAAAACACACCACGAATTCTAGATAACGCTAATCGAAATCTAGATAAGTCATCACGAAATACAGATATC
>NZ_JBFUIO010000175.1:0-3333 GCF_056401835.1 Paenisporosarcina sp. P4_D4
GTTTTGAACAGTATTTAGAAAGGGAGTTAAGAAATGAGTATTAAATTTAAGTATCGAATTGCGTTAATAATACTTATGATAATTTTTATTTCTTTTCAGGCAATGAGAATTATTGATAGTTACAACAAAGGGTATCTATTTGGTCTCCCTAGTTTTCAGTTATTAATTGGACTAATTATTTTGATTGCATTATCTGTACCTGATCATCAAAAAGAAGATGAGTAAATTTTTGACAAGATGCTCAAGCAGCCATTTTCCTTATTGAACTAACGAAGCAGGTGTGTTACAGACATTAACCGCCTGTTTCAAGATGCTCATAAAACACTTAAAGGAAACGGAAGATTTGCTTTTAGTATCCAGCATCCACTAACAACTTCATCATTTGTTAGTAAGCAATCTGGGGACAAACGCGGTAATTGGATTGTTGATGACTATTTCCATGAGGGTGAAAGAAAAGAGCCTTGGATTGATCAAATAGTGGTTAAGTATCATCGTACAATTGAAAATTATTTTATAGCACTTAGACAAGTTGGCTTTACAGTACTAGATTTACGTGAAGGTACACYAAAACGTGAACATTTCAGTAGCGAAGAAGAATTTGTAAGAAGACAGCGAATTCCAGTTGTATTGGCTTTTTCTTGTGTGAAGTAAACAAATATCCTAACATGCCTGTTAACTAACGCGTGCTTTACTTCAATAAGGAGTAAGTCCATTTCTTATTCAACTAACGGGGCAGGTTAGTTGAACAAGGAGAGCTGAAATTATGTTTAAATTTCTAATATTGTTTCAAAAGTGATTTTTTAGTGGGACTTACATATGAGTGGAATAGCAATAACTCATGAACCACCTTATTAAGCAGTGATTTTTTCTTCACATAGACCGGAAGTAGGCAGGAGTTACGGGAAATGGCGGATAAAATGGTGGAATTAGCTTCTCTGCAGAAGGGATTCTTAGGTCTCGAAAGTACACAGGACGAACGATTAGGAATTACAGTTCCGTATTGGGGTTCTTTACAATCCAAAAAGAKTGGATGGGAAATTCAGCGCATAAAGTAACACAAAATAAAGGGAAACCAGAGTGGTATAAAAACTTTTTTCTCAAAGTTTGTAAAGTAGTGAGACATAACTTTTTTGAAATGTGACAATTGTTATTGTGTTTTTTATTCACAGTATGGCTCAGGGAACGATGCGATTACGATTAGAACATGTATCGATCAATTGGAATCGAACTTTCGTTATGATGGACGATATGTTGGTAATTATGAATCAAATAACCTGGTTGCGACATCGAAAGTTTCGCCAAATGTTTAAAAGATGGTCTTGCAACTACATTTGTCAGATAGGCTGATTGATTTGCCCCTGGCATTCTGGTTTGATTCAGAGCATGAATCATTTGTTCAGCTGTCATTATTCCTAACCCATGACCAAAATTCGTACCATCTCCTAAAACAACGGCATTCTCCCCTCTCCAGTGAGGGGTTCTCGGGTCGAAGTCCGGATTTTCAAAATATATGACATCTCCAGGCAAAAAATGGCCTGTATAATACGGTTTTATTTGGAGTTCAGAATCATTTTGCCAGCTGTATAAATAGATGTTTTGAAATAATTGATTAAATAAGGATTCTCCCATAGTGTTTAGGACCGCATGGTAATAGATAATGACCATTGCCGTAGCACATTCAAAAGCATATTGTGAACTGTTCATGTAGATATCTTGAATCGCGTCTGATGGTTTTACTCCATGCCGCAGCAGGAATCCGCCGGTACTCGTCAATTGCCAGTATTGAGGATTACCACGGGAATTTTCAAGTATTTCAAACCGCACATTGCTTTGATTCATGGCTCTTGCACTTAATATGATATTTTTTCGTAACTTAAGCTCAAACAATAATTCACCTATGGATTGATATGAGTAAACGACTGTATCTTCAATCATCCGTTGAATGATCATACTTTCAATACTACCAGACGACCACATGTCACTTTGTTGAAAGGGCATCCCCGATAGTTGAATCATAATATACCTCTTTCCAAGTTCGAGTAATAAATTACATTCTTACCTAGCATATTCAAGAATCGTTTTAATGTGTAGTTATCACCAACGTTCATATCCGAACTGGTGGAACAACTAAATTGATTTACTGCTTATTCAACTAACGGGTGCTTTAGTTAAACAAGACCATCATTTCGATGGTCTATTTTTACGTCCAAAACATCAAGTAAATTTCGGCAATCTATTTTGAAATGTTACACTTAAACTAACGGGGCAGGTTAGTTGAATAAAAATTATTGAAAAGAAGAATAAATATGAGAAATCCTCTTTGACATAGAACCAAAAGGTGTTATATTATCTAATATATAACCAAAAGGTTTTATTTAATAATAAAGGAGAATATAATTTTGGAAACAATACAAGATATTAAGCAGATTGTTACTTTTGAAGCACCTATACAAAAAGTGTGGGAAACGGTTTCTACTTCGGAGGGTATTGCAATTTGGTTTATGCAAAATGATTTTGAACCTAAAGTAGGACATGAATTTCATATACAATCCCCATTCGGTCCATCTCCTTGCAAAGTATTAGAAATTGATGAACCAACCAAAGTTTCTTTTTCATGGGATACAGAAGGTTGGGTGGTTACGTTTCTTTTAAAAGAGCTGGATGAGAAGACGGAGTTTACACTTATACACAGTGGTTGGAAATCCCCTGATACTGTTCTTCCAAAAGCGAACGAGAAAAATTCTATTATTCGTGACAGAATGGACAATGGCTGGGTCGGAATTGTAAATGAACGACTTCGAAAGGTTGTTGAAGGATAAATGACAGCAGCAAAGCATGATGTATTTCAAGCTATTGCTGATCCAACTAGAAGAGAGGTACTTCGATTACTTGCTAACAAGGAATTACCAATCTCAGAAATAACATCTCATTTTCCAATTAGTCGGACAGCCGTTGTAAAACATCTACTTATCCTTTCAGAAGCAAATTTAGTAAGCGGAAAAAAAGTTGGTAGGGAAAAAATTTATCAGTTGCAACCAGAACCCTTAGCAGAATTAAAACTATGGCTTTCTTATTATGAACAGTTTTGGAATAACAAATTGTCAATTCTTAAACATGTGGTTGAAAATGAAGGTGTAAATGGTTTTAAAGTAGTAAAAACAGATAGTAAATAAGGTTAATTCAGAAACCGACAATAAAATGTCGGTTTTTTTTGTTGTTCAACTAACGGCTGATTTAGTCAAAGTAGGGCAACGTTATAAGACGTTGCTCCTTTATATTTAAAAGGTACTTCTGATAATACTCTTTCCGTAAGTGAATCGAAGGTTTACGTAC
>NZ_JBFUIO010000176.1:0-3262 GCF_056401835.1 Paenisporosarcina sp. P4_D4
TGGATGAACCTTGTAGCTTATGAACAGTAGCTGCATATGCCATATCAATCTTATCCAACTCTGATTCCAATAATGGAATGACACCCTCATGTCCATCAAGGCGTATGAATACACGCTTGTTCTCAGTTTGAATCGTATCAATATATCCTAATGTACCATTGAAGAAATCAAAACGATAAGAAGCAAACATATCTTCAGATTCATCTTCCTCACTATTTAAGCTACTGTTTCCGTTCATTCTGTAATCTTCCATCATTTCATCGTGATGTTCAATGGAATCAAATTTCAACACATTGTAGGCATTTCCTTGTGTGATTATCTTATCACCTTCTCTAAACTCATATCCGTTACGATTTAAGAATGGTTTAGACATATCGTTGAAGATTCCTTGAAGATGATAATTAAGATTCTTCACACTCAAATCTCCTCTTGATTTATTTGCAACGATCACTTGGAAGTCATACATATCCTCTGGAGACTTGATACGCTCCTTATAAGCTAGTGCAATATTCAACAAGTCAGATACAATGCTATCCTTGTTCGCATAGCTAATCACTGTCTGATCTTGTAATTCACCAAAGGTTTCTTTTCCACTTGAGTTGTAGGGGAATACTTGTTCACCAATACGGATACTGTTAGCTAAACTTAGGATACCTGATTTAGCAGCTTGACGATGAACTTGTGTCAATTCAAACTTAGCAAAAAAGTCAGTGGATAATAAATCACGTAATACATCACCATATCCAATTGCAGGAAGCTGACCACTATCCCCTACAATGATTAGTTTAGTTCCATTCGCAACAGCCTTTAGCACACTAAGCATAAGAGGGATATTAATCATAGATACTTCATCAACTACAACTACTTGATACGGAAGGGGGTTCTCCTCCCCATGTACAAACTGACCGTCTTTCATTTTTAACATACGGTGAATAGTTGATGCTTCAATTCCACGTTGAGCCAATACATTTACTGCTTTACCTGATAATGCACATGTCATATAGCTGACACCATCTAATGAATCAATCAAACCTTTAACACTTGCAGACTTACCACTACCAGCAACTCCATTGAGTATCATAACACCATGCTGAGAGCCTTCTACAATTGCTTTGAACTGTTCATTAGTGAATGCGTAACCTTGTTCAGCTTCAGTCTTTCTAATGTTGAATTCAATGTTCTGTAAGTTTGGTGGAGTATAACTGTCACGAATACGGATTAATTCTTCAAGGACTGATATTTCTTTGGAGCGAATTGATGCTAACGATACAGCGTTTCCACTCTGATATATAATACTCTTTTTCATGTCTGCTAGGATTAAATCAATCTTACTCATAGGCATATTTAGTAAATCGCTACACGTTGCTAACAGGTGCTCACGGATTGACCAAGTATGACCATCATTCGCGTCTTCATTTAACGTGTATTTAAGACAAGCATGAATGCGTTGCTCATTATTTGGGTCGTCTCCTCTGTGCATTGCAATCGCATCCACAGTCTTGAATCCTAGTGATTTAATATCACACAACGAATAAATGTTTTCATCAATAGCTCTCAATGCCAGATCAGGATTTCCAAAATGGTCAAGTATCTTGTATAGCTTTGTGGAGGAAATACTCAAGTCACTTAATTTAGCAATCAGTACAGCCAATTGCATATTCTCTTGAATTTTCTCCTTTATTCTTATTAATGCTTTCGCTTTGATTCCTTTAGTCTTCTTAATATCTATGTTGCCAGCAAGAATGAAATCAACAAGTTTCTCTTTTGGATAAGCGTTTTTCAATGACTTGAAATGTGCATCACTTAATATTTCACGGAGAAACTTATCCTGTGCATCTTGTGTATCCAGTTTTTCTTCTTGTACTTTAAGAATCTTATAGAAGTTGCCGTATTTAGCATGGGAATACGTACCTTCAAACTTAATCGTATACTTCTCCCCTTCTGCTAATCTACGTGTATTCCCTTGAATCGAAAAGTTACCATACTTATTTTTCTCGACTTCTCGATTGTATTCTACTGTATCGCAACCGTAGATACCAAATCGTCTACCCTCGTCATAGTACACTTGCTTTGTGATGATGAGTTCCATTTCAAAAGTTTTCGTCATTTGTATTCTCCTTTTAATTATAATTTATTATTTAAATTAGCATGATCAAGATGATACCCACACTGGGATAAACATCTACACTCTATACTATATACCAAACTTTGGGATTTATCAATAAAATAATAAATTATAAAATAAATTAAAATATTTTCATATTTTAGTTGATAAATCTTAAAAAAACGTATATATAAAGTAGTGTAAGGACTTATTTGGAAAATGAGATAAATCATACATAAGTTCAATTACACCATATTGCAACCTCGAAAGGAGGACTGCATAACAGAGATAGAGTATCGGGGGAATGGATTTGGCAGGAATGAAAATTAGAGTAGACGATAGTAGCAACAGCTTATTCTTTAAAGACTTTACTCTTTCAGACATTAACGTAGTGAAACTACTTATTCAATACAGATACAAATACGATAACTATTTATACTCAGACAATAACAACTTCTTTAATGAAGCTGGTGAAATACAATCAATGAACGAAGAGATAATTCTAACTTACATCTCATTGGATCAAACAATTGTAGATTGCGACTTCTCACCAGAACAGTTGAAACTGATTGGATTGTATGAGCATGGGTTTACAGTGAGGGAAATGGCAAATGAATTAGGGTTGGGGTCTTACACTCATATAAAAAAGAAATTTAATACAATATGTAATCAGATTATCAAGCAAAATCTGTGGAATTGGCGTAAGACTCACTACCTTCACGGACTAGGATTAAAGAGTAAAAGGTGTAGTAAGTGTAAAGGTAACTTGCCTGCTACAGATGAGTTCTACAGTTTAAATAATGGCTCACAAGATGGTTATCACAGTCAGTGCAAAAAATGTAAAAAGTAGTTTGGGCGGAAAACATAGACAAATAGGTGTCCAAGGACACGAACTATATTAGAGGGAGTTATTATATGAAATTAAAATTCACGAATGGGAAGTCTTTTCTTCTTCCAGATAACATAGAACCATCAGTGCGACTAATTGAAGTTAACAAAGTGTTAGAGTCAGAACTTATTTTTGACGGTAGAAGCATGACAGTTGAAGGATACTTACGGGAAACTTGGAACAAGCCAACTACAATAACAACACTTGATCGAATTGGTTACTACTTAAGTAAAATGCCTGAACAAAATGGTCAGCATGACTTAGAAGTC
>NZ_JBFUIO010000177.1:0-3203 GCF_056401835.1 Paenisporosarcina sp. P4_D4
CACTAGAACAGCTCTAGTGGGTTTCGTGCGTAACTCCTATATTCATTTCACAGATACGCGATTGCGACCTGCTCCTTTTGATAAATAAAGAGCTGCATCCGCTTTAGAAAATAATATACTGGAATCGTTGCCTTTTTCATACGTTGTCACACCAATGCTGACAGTCACACGTTTTTGAGTCCAGGATCCATGATCGAGATTCAGTCGAATCCGTTCCGCCATCACCCGTGCGCTTTCTTCATTCGTACTCGGAAGCAAGATCATGAACTCTTCTCCACCCATGCGGGCAACAACATCGTGCTCTCTTGTCTCTCTTAAAAGCTTCCATGAAAGCTCGCGAAGCACGGCATCGCCCATTGGATGACCAAACGTATCATTGACCTGTTTGAAATGATCGACGTCAATCTGCAACAAGGAAAAAGTCTCATTCTCCGAACTCTCCGCTAACTGAACGAGATCCATTAGTTTTTTCTCCAAGAAACGACGATTCTTTAATCCCGTCAGTGCATCCGTCATTGCAAGTTCCAGCAATTCTACATTTAAATCCAACAATTCCTGTTGTTTCCCTTCGACTTCTTTCAGTAACTCTTGCAATTTTCTGTTGGCTTCATCCGTATCATGAAGAATCCGCTCAGCTTTTCGTCGAGCAAGCAACAGCTCATTCTCATACTTATCGCGCACTGCCATCTGAACCAGTACACAAGAAAATTGGTCATTGTGTTTAACCGCATTCATCAAAACCGGAAGATGATGTTCTTTACCTTTTAACATCAAATACATCTCATTGACTTTTCCGTGCAACATAATAGACGGAGCGAAGTAAGTTTGAAAATAAATGCGGGATGGCACCGTCAAAATGTCATGCAAGTGAACAGGTGTACCTTCTACACCGAGCATATCACGCAAGGTACGATTCATTTCCACCACGTGAAAGCTTTGATTCATCACCAAATAACCACAAGGTGCCAAATCCAATTGCTCTTCCATTTAATTTCCTCCCTTCACTTCGTCAAATACGCTTTTATGCACGTCACAGTCTCTTCAGGATAACTAAGATGCGGATTGTGTCCTGTAGCTTCCATCAGCACAAACTCACTTGTAGTAATTTTCGTATGTAGGTATTCGCCCATTGCCATGGGAACAATAGCATCGAATTGTGTCTGTAAAATTAAAGTTGGTGACGTAATTTCACCAAGCATATCACGCGAATCGGAAGTAAATGTCACTTCAGCAAACTTCCGTGAAATGACAGGATCATTCGAGCACAACGTGTTCTCAAAATTCTTTGTTATTGTTGAATCCGAAGCTTCACCCATTACAACTGGCGCTAAATATTTCGCCCATTCCCGATAATTAATTTCCATCATATCTAGTAACGCATCAACATCCGATTTATCAAAGCCACCAACATATCCTGGTTCATTCAAATAATGTGGTGAAGGACCAATCATTATTAATTTTTCTATTATCCCGGGTCTCTCAATACTAGCCAATGCACCGATCATACTACTGACAGAATGCCCAACGAATACGATATTTTCCAACTCAAGTGCGTCACACACATCAATTACATCTTGGGCATACCCATTCAAAGAATCGTATCGCTCTGTCGAATACCTAGACTTATCACTGTTGCCAGAACCAACATAATCAAACAGGACTACACGATAATCCGTTGAAAATGCTGGTGCTACATCACGCCAAACGGACTGATCACAGCCAAAACCATGAGCAAACAATATCGTCTTTTGACCTTCCCCAAACACTTTCACGTTATTCCGTTCAACTATATCATTGTACATTTACCTAATTTCTCCTTCGTGATGTATTCCATTATAGGTTAATTATACCATAATAAACTCCACAATATGGTAACTTACCATCTATTTTAACTACTTCAAATATACATCTATTTACTGCTTAACAGAACCCAGCGAATAAAATCTGGCATGGAGAAAGCTGTATCTTTCCTAGAGTCTCGCAGGTATGGAGCGATGTTAGATGCGACTTCCGAGTTTAACAAGATGGAAGGAATTGCAGAAGATAGTAAAGCCTATATCGCAATATCTTGCATTTTATTCTATGACGAATGTTACAACACAAAAACACTTCCAGTTACATGCACCGGAAGTGTCTATCAATCTCCTATCAACTTAAAAAATTCTACCTCGAGCTGTTCAGGTCGAATCGGTTTACTGAAAAAATATCCTTGGCCCATCGGACAGTCCAATTCAGCAAGAAGATGAAGATGCTCCTCTTTCTCAATCCCTTCAGCGACAACATTGAGATTGAAGGTTTGTCCGATTGAAATGATGGTCTTAACAAGAGATAGGTCCTGGCTATTGCCAATCAAATCACGAATAAACGATTGATCGATTTTCAACGTATCAAATGGCAAGTTCTTTAGCATGCTCAGCGACGAATACCCTGTACCGAAATCATCAATCGAAATACCTACTCCAAGCGCTTTCAGCGAATTAATTTTGGGCATAACCAAATCAATATTTTMGATTACACTTTCCGTTACTTCAAATTCCAAATATTTTGCTTCAATACTATAAGAATAAAGACACGACTCGATAAAAGGAACGAAATTATTATCACGGAATTGGCGCTGGGATACGTTCACTGAAACTTTAACAGGCGAATACCCTTTGTCATGCCATCTTCGCATCTGGTACAGAACATCATTGATGATCCAGTTACCAATCTCATTGATCAACCCTGTATCTTCAGCAACCGGAATAAATTCCATCGGCGAAACCTTTCCGAGAAGCGGATTGTCCCATCGTATCAAGGCTTCAATGCCTGCCAGTTTGGAATTGTGCAAATTAAACTTCGGTTGATACACCACATAAAGCTCCTCATTGCGAATCGCTCTTCTTAATTCTATTTCAATGAGCGTTCTTCTTTCACGCTGCTCTTTTAACTCATTATTGAAGAATTTATAGGTGTTTTTTCCATCCAATTTTGCATAATACATCGCAGTGTCTGCCATTGTAATTAATTCATTCATATCGTCCGTATGTTCTGGACTGCCGCTAATGCCTATACTGGCCGTCACAAAGATTTCATTGCCTTTAAGATAGAAAGGTTCTTTTATGTATTCCCCAATGTCCATTGCGATATTTTTAACGAAATCCATGTTCTCTTTAAGAATCAGGACAACAAACTCGTCGCCACCTAAGTGATACGTCTTAATC
>NZ_JBFUIO010000178.1:0-3193 GCF_056401835.1 Paenisporosarcina sp. P4_D4
CAACAGGATTACACCACGAGGAACACTTATCTACCGCTTATGACACAGCTCTTATGTTGAAAATCGCAATGGAAAATAAAGAACTCAAACCGATCTTAACTGCACCCCATTTCAAACAAGACGGGAAGTACTGGGATAACAAACATAAGCTCGTTCGCTTGGAAACGAAAGCGATTGCCGGGAAAACAGGATTTACGAAAACAGCAGGTAGAACACTTGCAACGTATTTCAAAGATGGAGACGAAGAAGTGATTGTTGTTACATTGAACCAATCGAATGATTGGCAAATGCACATGCAACTTGCAGAGAACGTCTTTGCACAATATGATAGAGTTCAAGTCATTAAAAAAGGCTCATATGATTTACCAGGTGGATTGGTGATGAAAGCTGACAAGTCAGCCTACATTCTAAAACACAAAGATGAACAAGTTTCGCATCTTGTCGTTTTGAATCGGGCGAAAGCGTCTCAAAAGATGGCAAAATGGGAAGTACAAATAAACGGGAAAACCATACTTACAAAAAAAGTACATATTGAGCGGAATGAATGACGAAGACTGCTTATTAAATAAGCGGTCTTCTTTTGTTTTGAGCGAAAGTGTGACATAATTTTTAAAGAGTATAGGAATCGACGATGAGGTGAAAGTATGGAAAGATTACAAAAAATGTTAGCACATGCTGGGGTTGCGTCACGAAGAAAATCCGAGCAACTGATTTTAGAAGGAAAAGTGAAAGTGAATGGACAAGTTGTCAAAGAACTTGGAACAAAAGTATCTGCATCAGATACAGTTGAAGTAGATGGCGTGAAGTTGGAAAAAGAGCAAAAGGTTTATTATTTATTATATAAACCAAGAGGAATTATTTCGGCAGTGACGGATGACAAAGGACGTAAAACGGTTGCAGATTTATTTCCGCACATACCAGAACGACTATTTCCGGTGGGGCGTTTAGATTATGAGACATCGGGTCTTTTAATCATGACGAATGATGGCGATTTATCATATACGCTGACTCATCCTAAATTCAAAATTGATAAAACGTATGTTGCACGAGTTAAAGGAATCCCAGTGAAAGAGCAACTCCGACCGTTAGAACGTGGAATTGTACTAGAAGACGGAAAGACAGCTCCAGCCCGTGTCAAATTATTATCGGCTGATCCAAAACAAAGCAAGGCAATTATTGAAATCACGATTCATGAGGGTAAAAACCGTCAAGTTCGTCGCATGTTCGATGCCATCGGTTTCCCTGTGCAAAAATTGAAACGTGAACGCTTTGCTTTCTTGACGCTTCATGGTCTTAATGCAGGTGAATCACGTGAGTTGACGTCCCATGAAGTGAAATTACTGCGTGTTATGGCTGAAACAGGAAAAATTGGTTCATAATTAGTAGGTATTGGAAATTGCTTAAATCTATTCAAATAATTTAGAGGTTTTCGGAATACCTGAAAACGTTCACAAACCCTTCAAATGTGCGGTCTTAGCAACCGCTTTTCTTTGTTATAATGATAAATGATTATTTCGTCATGTAGGAGGGTATAAAAATGGCTCAGACGAAACAAAAAAGATTTTTGATACGGACATTGATTTTGTCTGTTCTGGTAGTAGCAATCATTTACACTATTTACAACAATGCTTCTAAAGACAAGGTGGATGTTCTAGGCGTTGGGGACGAAGCACCGGATTTCACTTTGGTGGATTTAAATGGGGAAGAGCATCGCTTGTCAGATTATAAAGGACAAGGGGTCTTTCTGAATTTCTGGGGTACATGGTGTAAGCCGTGTGCAAAAGAAATGCCCGCAATGGATCGTCAATACGAAGTATTTAAAGAACAAGGTGTTGAAATATTGGCTGTAAACATCGCGCAGTCCAATTTTGAAGTAGAACAGTTTGCTGACCAGTATGGACTGGATTTCCCGATTGTTATTGATAAAACGAAAAGTGTGATGGAAACATACAACATTGATCCGCTTCCAACGACTTTGTTAATCAATCCTGAAGGTAAAATTGAGAAGATCGTACGCGGAGAGATGACAGAACAGGACATCGCTCATTTTATGGAGCAGATACGTCCCGATTAAGGAGTCAATCATATGAACAACATCATTTGTGCTTGTGGGCATGAAAATCCAGAAGGAACAGTGTTATGTGGGAACTGTGGTCGGCCCCTCACAAAAGAAGCAAAAGATTTAAAATTAGCGGATATGCGTTACGAAGGTTCTGCACGCCGTTCGCAAACATACAACAAATCGATTATTGATAAGATATGGAACTTCTTTTCAAGTGTTAAAATCGGAGTAACGATTATTATCATGATTTTGGTGGCAGCTGCCATCGGAACAATTCTACCGCAAGTACTTTACGTTCCAGCAACAACAGAAGCGGATATAGCCGCTTATTATGAAAGAGTGTATGGAACGTTTGGGAAGATCTATTACGAATTGGGCTTATCAGATCTATATGGCTCATGGTGGTTCCAGACGTTAATCGGGATGCTTGGCATTTCCCTTATCGTTGCAAGTTTGGACCGTTTTATTCCTTTATACAACTCTTTGAAAAAACAACGCACGAAAAGACATGAAAGCTTTATGAAACGTCAACGTCTTTTTGCTCTTGGTGGCGTCAGTTCCATAGAAGAAACGTTTACAAAAAGTGAAGCTAAGCTAAAAGAACTCCGTTATAATGTGAAGCGAGAAGACGGAGCGTTACTGGCAGAAAAAGGTCGCTTTTCAAGATGGGGTCCTTATGTTAATCATGTTGGTCTTATTATTTTCCTGTTCGGGGTTATGCTGAGGGCATTACCAGGATTCTATGTGGATGAAACGATGTGGATTCGCGAAGGTGAAACACGGGCCATTCCGGAAGCACCTGGTTATTACTTGGAAAGTAAAGAATTTATTCTTGAAACTTACGATAAAGAAAAATCAGACGAAGTATTCGGGGATGCTATTGATCGTGTCGGAACGATTGCATCTAACTATCAGACAAATGTAGTTTTATATAAAAAACCAGAAACTGCATTACCTGGTCAAACTGATAATCTTGAAGAAGTGAAAAAAGAATCTATTCAGGTGAATCATCCTTTGAAATTTGAAGGTTTTTCTGTTTATCAAATGGACTTCCGTTTGGATGAACTTCGCACAATGCATTTTAATTTATCAAATAAAGCGACTGGCGAATCTTTAGGTGATCTTTCCATC
>NZ_JBFUIO010000179.1:0-3188 GCF_056401835.1 Paenisporosarcina sp. P4_D4
AACCGATGGATAGCGTGGAAGGAAAAATTCTGGGATATTTAAGAACTGACTCAAAATCAACTGTAAAAACGAGAAATATAATTGATAAAAATTTTGTACTAAGCAATGCGGAAATAGAGTTAACCCAAGAAAATGTCAAAGAGATATTTGGTCAAGATTTTGTTTCGGGATTCGAGGGGAATATTGAAACTTGGATGTACGACAACGTTAAAAACAAATATAACTATGAACAAACTGTAAAAACGGTTGCATTTAAGGAAATTAAAGATGAGAACGTAAAATCCCAGCTATTTATTAACTTTAATGACGGCAAGGCTATTATGTATTCTTATTTTTATAAAGGCGATGACGGGAAAGTTTGGACGTATGTATTGAACCCAGATAAAACAATAACCGAAACAGCAGCAAGCAATTAATACCCAACGCCTAAAAGGGCGTTTTTTCTATGGAAAAAATGGCACGGATTATTGTTTTCTCAAATAAAACTACCGATCCATCTCRTRTTCACCGAATATACATCGTTGATTTGACGGGCTTYTGGCGGTTTCGCTTTCCCAGTCCCAWGAATAAATATCCAATCTGWCTTGRGGCTTTAGCCAAACAAAAAAGACCGTCTMTGACGATCTTCTGTTCTTCAACTAAAGCACCCGTTAGTAGAACAAGAACTAAAGGCCTCTTCTCTTGATTAAAATGCAATAACTTATCTAATGGTATGTCTGATTCTTTAAAACCATATTTCGTTAACATCATTAGTTCTATCGCTTTTTCAGGGTTCTCTTGATAAATCTTTATAATTACTTCACAATGTGCCAATGCCAAGTGTTCTGTAAGCATTTGTGCAAATTCACGCAGTATTTCTTTATGTTCATCTTTAACAGCTTCATCAGAGAAATATGTAGCAGAGACATAGTTTACACGYTGTTCATCTTCTTCATAAATTAAATCTGGAATTTCAAAATCATCAAATGTGGCAGGTCGAAATTCATCTAAAATGGCTAAAGCATAATGTTGGTCGCCAATTCGAATATCCCACACTTCAAAGTCCCTTAATCTAATTTTACGTTCAAAATAATCAATCACACTTATACGTCCCCTTTCAATTTTTTTAACTGCTGATAATCAATCAAAATTACATCTTCTTATTCAACTATTCTGCCCCGTTAGTTAAATAAAAAGAGCTGCCTTAGCAACCCAATGATATTGAACTAAAGTACCTTGTTGAAATAGAAATTAACTTTCCGATGTTTGTTTGATTTCTATTAACTCCCATTGCCCATCAGTGTACTGCATTTTACCTTCAACAGTTACCACATCTTCATCTGACCTATACTTTGAACCCTTGAAGTTAGCAAATTCAGCGTCTTGGTAAAAATTAATTTCCTCAATTGTTAATAGAATACCAGTTAACGTATTTGAATCAGCATCAAATAAATTCTCTTCTCTTAATTCATCTAAAGTTAAGTCCAAAACTTCAACTTCGTCCGGAGATTTGAAGAAAGTTTTTACTATTTGTTTTTGCTCCTCTCTCAAACCATTGATATTACTCAAATCAATAGATATATATTCAATATCGTTATTTAATGATTCTTCTTCATTCATAAGTGATTCTAACAAGAGGGTATAGGCTTCTTCAGCATTTTGGGACACGACCTTAACATTATTATTACTACATGCAGAAACTAATAAAGTTATTAATAAAAGTAAGAAATATTTACTTTGCATCTTTTGTTCCCCTCTCTGAATTGGTCTTGTTTAAATATCGCCGGTAATGTGGTATTAGTTTGAAGTTCATTTCCTAAATTCGAAGTCCTTCACCCTCTGTGGTATAAATGCTAATAAAACAATTACTAATAATGCCATTAACACCTTTATAAATGTTTTCAAATACATCCCCC
Source organism: Paenisporosarcina sp. P4_D4 (assembly GCF_056401835.1). Taxonomy (NCBI): domain Bacteria; kingdom Bacillati; phylum Bacillota; class Bacilli; order Caryophanales; family Caryophanaceae; genus Paenisporosarcina; species Paenisporosarcina sp. P4_D4. The sequence goes on from NZ_JBFUIO010000179.1 coordinate 1,896, forward strand.
TTAAGTGACAGGAAAATTCAAACCATTTATTAATACGTTTCTTTATCCTAAAAGTTCCAATTCCTTATTCAACTAACCTGCCTCGTTAGCTCAATAAGAAAAGGGCTGATAATCAGCCTGATGATCTTAACTAAAGCACCTGTTAGTTGAATTATGCACGAGGAAGACTAGCCTCCAAACATTCTGTAAATGTGATTGTCCTTAAAAATTGATTTAGCCGTCTACGATGAAAACCATTTAATTGCATAACGATAACCAGCTAACTTCGTTGGTATGAAAGGGATGACAAAATTCTTGTCATCCCTTTCATACCAACGATAATAATCTTGGCTAGGATTATGTTAGAATTCTTTAGATAATATATTCGAAGGGAGAAAACATTATGGAAATCGGATCGAAATTAAAAAAAGCTAGATTAGAAAAAAAGCTTACTCAAGAAAATGTAGCAAATATACTAAATGTTTCCCGATCCACTATTTCTAGTTGGGAAGTGGGAAGAAGTTATCCTGATTTAGATAACTTAGTATCTATTAGTAATTTGTATGATGTTTCTCTTGATAATCTATTACGAGAGGATTCTAAAATGGTCAAAAAACTTTCTTTAGATACTAAACAGAAAAAAAGATTTGAAATTTTAACAGCATTATTACTCATTTTTATTGGCATTATATTTGGTTACATGTTCATGCTATCAACGACCATCAAAACGGGTGTAGATATTTCGCTCAATGGAATCGAAATTTTTGATATTACACTTTCAAGCGTTAGTCAAAATGATGCGGATACCGCAATCRCTTTTAAAGCGACATCAGAAAATATATTTTATCGGATAGAACCTGAATTTGCTTTAGTCTATGTGGAAGATGAATCAATTTATATAATTCTAGATACAATATTTGATCCTTTCTCAATTGTAGCAAACAAAGAAACACCACAAAGTAACTCTTTCATGGCTCCAGACTCATTTTCAGACGAGACAAAAGTTTATTTGATAGAAGATGTCAAAGAAGGAAACATGAAATTACTTGGTACCCTTGGAAATCTTACCAAGTAATTTAAAACAACTAAAAAACAGTAGCTAAAACGGACGGTTTTTACTTACTGTTTTTTGTTTTTTTCTAATAACTAGTGTTATGTCAGCCTGTCATTCAACTACCGTTAATCCAAATTCTTATTCAACTARACTGCCCCTTTAGTTAAGAAGAAAAAAAGAGCTGTATGCACAGCTCAACAATTTTTTACCAAAGCCTCCGTTAGTTCAACAAGAAAGAAGCATTGTATGTTCCCACTACG
>NZ_JBFUIO010000180.1:0-3160 GCF_056401835.1 Paenisporosarcina sp. P4_D4
GACTATCGGAATATGAAAGTGCGAACCTTGACCTGAACGAACCGTTTTCGGATTATAAGCGTCTGCCGATCCTTTTCCTAAAACGACGGCATCTATTCCGGCAGCATCAGCTGTGCGAATCATTGTCCCGACATTCCCTGGATCTTGAACAGCATCAATAAAGAGAAGTTTTTTCCAAGTTTTTTGTTGCTCCTCTGTTGCCACTTGTTGACTACAATATGCGTATATTCCTTGTGAGTGCTCTGTTTCGGCAATTTCTTTCGCAATATCCATTGTGACTTCAATAATGTCTACATCATCTACATTCCAGCCAGTTGGAATTGTTGTTCCTTCTCTTACAATCATGGCTAACACATTCGACTTGTTTTTTAATGCCTCTTCAACCAAATGAAAGCCTTCGACTAAAAATTCTCCAGATTTATCACGTTCTTTTCGAACGGAAACAAGCTTTTTCCAATGTTTCACTTGTGAGTTTTGTGATGATTCAATACGTTTCATCGATTGTACGACCGCCTTTTTCTTTTAAGTGTATCAAATTCATGTATAAGTGGCGATAGTAGCGGACAAAATGAGATGTGAGGAGGAGAGATTATGAACTTTCAAATTCGAGATGCAATCACCGCCAACATGGTTGGCAATAGTGCTACAGAAATTCGTGAAGTAGTTGAAGATGCCATCAAACGTGGCGAAGAACATTTACTTCCTGGACTTGGTGTGTTTTTTGAAAAATGGTGGAAAACAGCTGGTGAACCTGAAAAAGAATCAGTATTAAGACACTTGGAACAATCTTTCCAAGGATAAGTAAAGTCTCCGTATTGCACGGAGACTTTTTCATTTATATTTCCCGGACAAAGAAATCAAAGCCGAGTGCTGTTAATATTCCGAATACCAATGCCCACAAAGCAATGCTGATAGCAGACCATATGGTCGTCTGTTTTTTGCTCCCACCCAATGTCATCGCGATAAATGCAGCAATGTGGGTCCCAATCAGTATGGGTCCAAGCAACAACATCCCAGGTAGCCCATATTTATTCCAAATCCTTTTTGCACGTTCACTGCGCTTGGATTCTTTCTGTACTTTCCCCTCGCGTCTTTTCGCTAACCATATTTTAAATTTATTGTATCCGATGATTAATGCCAAGACCGTTACCATATTCCCGATAAAGCCAATGACGACTACCCAAAAAGGATTTAATCCCGTTATGATACCTAGTGGAATTACCACGGCCATTTCAAGCCATGGAATGGCCGCCCCTAAAAACACTAAAAAATATTCCCACATTATTCTTCCCCCGCCAAATGTTTTCGTACTTCAATGTAATAAATTAAATATTGCATCCACGCCAAGATCAATATACCGAAAATCATCCAGAATCTAGATAATTCAAATACTAGGAAAATCGTTGCCATAAACGGCAGTGCCCACACAAAGAATGTGTAAACTTTTTGAGCAGCTCTTCTCGTAATGTGCATCATGCCTTCATCTTGCTCCAAGTATTCCAATGGTCGAATCTGCCACATTGATAGTTTTTGAGTTGGATTTTGCTTGTTATGTTTAGAGATTTTCATTGAAAAAATTGTGATCATCAAAACTGTAATAAAAAGAGCGCCCAACAATAAAAATGATTCCAATGCATCGAGCTCTACGGAAAAACTGAGTTCTTCAGATGTTTTGTATAGCTCTGTGGAGGCACCTGTTAAACTAAATGCTATAAAACCAAACAATACAATAAACGCCATTTGCCATAAAGGATACTGCACGCGTAAATCTTTTTTCATAATGGTTTCTCCCCTTCTAACCAAAATAATTGGTCTACAGTTATTTCAAACTCTCTTGCCAGTTTTAATGCCAATGTTATCGATGGTGAAAAATCTCCTTTTTCGATAAATCCAATGGTTTGTCGTGTAACACCCACCCTTTCACCCAGTTCAGCTTGCGAAAAACCAAATCGGGCACGAAGCTCTTTGACTCGGTTATGGAGCATTCCTTCCACCTCTTCTTGTTAAGTATTATATTCATAATGTAAACTATAGTTAACATTAAGTAAAGTATTATTAACAAATTTAATGTAATTTTTTCCATAAAAAAGCTCCTGACAAAATTAATCAGGAGCTTTACTACTTTATGACAGAATCGATGCTAATATGGCTTTTTGAGCATGGAGTCGATTTTCTGCTTGTTCAAATACTGCTGAATGCGGACCATCGATGATAGATGTTGCGACTTCTTCCTCACGATGCGCGGGCAAGCAGTGCAAGAATAAATAATCCGTTTTGGCGTGTTTCACGAGATCTTCATTAATTTGATACTCTTTGAAAGCATCAAGTCGCGCGGCTGTCTCTTCTTCTTGCCCCATACTGGTCCAGACATCTGTATAAATGACATCCGCACCTGATACAGATTCAATTGGATTGTTAGTCGCCAGGATGCTTGAACCATTTGAAGCGGCTAGTTTTTGAGCCTTGTTAAGAATCGTGGAATCAATTTCAAAACCTTTAGGAGTTGCAATGGATACATCAATTCCTAAATGAGCACACGCAATAACGAGAGAATGCGCTACATTATTCCCGTCCCCCACGTAAGCAAGTTTTAAACCTGCTAAATAGCCTTTCACTTCATGAATCGTCAGGACATCGGCTAAAGCCTGGCAGGGATGGAATAGATCTGTTAAGCCATTGATGACAGGAATACTCGCAGCTTCAGCTAATTCTTCGACCATTTTATGTGAATGGGCACGAATCATAATGCCGTCCATGTAACCCGATAATACTTTTCCAGTATCTGAAATAGGCTCCCCACGTCCGATTTGCAAGTCTCTTGCATGCATATACATTGCATGACCACCTAATTGATTGATTCCAACTTCAAATGAAATACGCGTTCTGGTTGAGTGTTTTTCAAATATGAGACCAATCGTTTTTCCAGCCAGTAGTGGAGGATGCACGTTGTTTTTAGCCAACTTCTTCAGATTGGTTGCTAGTTCCAACAATTGTTTTACTTCCATTGAAGTATAGTCGAGCCATGTTAACAAGTCTTTATTTTTCACACTTTCCACTACTTCAAGATTTACGAATTCAAGTAATTTCATAAATATTCACTCCTCGTTATAATTATGTATAATCATTATATATTTGAATATTTATAATTACAAGTGCATAT
>NZ_JBFUIO010000181.1:0-3113 GCF_056401835.1 Paenisporosarcina sp. P4_D4
GATCATAACCAGCATTCTCTGTCTGGGGTCGTTAATTTAATTATTGAAATCATAAAGATTTTATTGCTTATCGAGTTGTTGGGCGCACTCATTCTTACGTTCTACTTTACTCAATTTTATGAAACACTGTCAGAAGCTTTTCTCCATGGTTTGTTTGCCTCTGTTTCAGCAACAACGAATGGTGGCTTTGATATTACGGGCGAATCCATGATCCCGTATCATGATGATTATTTTGTGCAAATCATAAACATGATCTTAATCATTTTAGGAGCAATCGGTTTCCCTGTTTTAATCGAAATTAAAGCCTTTTTATCTAATAAAAACAAGAATTTCCGATTCTCGCTGTTTACGAAAATTACAACTGCTACATTTGGTTTATTGCTGGTCGTAGGAACTGTAGTCATTCTTGCATTGGAAATGTTCAAATCTTTTCGCGGTATGTCATGGCATGAAGCCTTATTTACTGCAATGTTTCACTCTGTGTCGTCACGCTCGGGGGGTCTTGTTACTGTTGATATCACAGAGTTTACACAAGGTACCGACATATTCTTGAGTGCATTGATGTTTATTGGAGCCTCGCCAAGTTCAGTAGGTGGAGGGATTCGCACTACGACGTTTGCAATAGCGGTCTTATTTTTGATTAACTATGCGCGTGGGAAAAATGAAATACAAATATTTAATCGTGAAATTCAATTAATCGACGTGTTACGTTCATATGCGGTAATCATTTTATCTATTTTCATTGTGTTACTTGCAACCATCGCCTTATCAATTTCAGAACCCACATTGTCAATGACGGCAATCATTTTTGAAATTACCTCAGCTTTTGGAACATGCGGGATGTCTTTAGGCATCACGGATAAATTATCGACTTTCGGTAAAATATTGATTATGCTTTTGATGTTCGTAGGGCGCATCGGATTAATCTCCTTCCTATATACTATAGGCGGTCGTACAACCAAAACCAAATTCCATTATCCAAAAGAACGTGTTATCATAGGCTAAAAAAAGAGCAGGTCCTGAAATAATCAGGATACCTGCTCTTTTGCTATAAACGAAAATTGTGGTGCTTGTCCCGATTTGAAGAAAGTTAGTAAATAGCCATCCTTCGATACGACTTGCTCTTGGTCAAGCAGTTGTAAATCAAGTGAGAAAGGAACAAGGAGCGTCTGTTTGTAAACTTCACGTTCATGAAGATTGAGTTCTGCAAAAGACTGACCGGCTAGACTTGGATTTTCAATGATTTTTCGATAAATTGCAGACTGAGATTCTTTTTTCATTTCTTTTTCCCACCATGGCTTGCGCGGTTGGAATTGATGATGTACCAAGTAATCAATCTTCATCAAACTTCTAACTACTGCCATGTCAGCACGACCGTCCTGAAGTAAAAATTCTTCTAGTCGTTTAAATAAGTCTTCAAGTTGGTGGCCAATTCGGGACCAACCTTTTTCTTCCCAATAGCTGCCAAAGTCCTGGAAGAAATCAAAAGGCGTTTCAAACGTTTCAGAAACTAAATAGCCAACTGTACGATCGAGTCTATGTGCATTCCAATATTTTTCAAGAACATCTTCAGCTTGTTTGATTCTGAGCATATCATCAAACGACAGGACATTATTGGCGAAGATCTCATATGGGGCTTGATCGACATATACGTAGCCATATTCTTCAGCTTGAACACGCAACCCTGTTCCACGTAACAGTTTTAAGAAGCCTAATTGCAATTCTTCAGGTCCCATTGCAAATACATCATTAAACGTTTGTTTGAATGAAGCATAATCTTCTTCAGGTAACCCGGCAATCAAGTCTAAATGCTGCGCAATTTTTCCGCCTTCTTTTACCATTGTCACAGTACGTGTTAATTTGGCAAAGTTTTGTTTTCTTTTTACGAGTTCATTCGTCAATTCATTCGTTGACTGAACGCCGATTTCAAAACGGAATAATCCAGCAGGTGCATTTTCATTTAAAAACTGAATGACTTCAGGTCGCATAATGTCAGCTGTAATTTCGAATTGAAAAACAACACCAGGGCGATGTTCGTCAATCAAAAATTGAAACATTTCCATTGCATAGCTGCGGCTAATATTAAATGTCCGGTCTACAAATTTAATGATTTTCGCATTATTATCCATCAAATAACGAATATCTTCTTTCACTTTTTCCCTATTGAAATAACGGACACCGACTTCGATGGAAGATAAGCAAAATTGGCATGAGAAGGGACAGCCACGGCTGGTTTCAATGTAAGTAATTCGTTTGGACAAGTGAGGAATATCTTCTTCAAAGCRAAACGGTGTTGGCATTTCACGTAAATCAATTTTAGGTCCTTGCGGGTGAATCATAAATTTTTCATCCTGCATATAACAAATACCAGGTACTTCTTTTAAAGGAAGAGTTCCTTCGACAAAATGAAGCAACTGTTTGAACGATACTTCGCCCTCACCCATGACAATAAAGTCGATTTCTTTCATGCGTCTCAACCAGTAGTTTGAGTCATAGGATACTTCTGGCCCTCCAAGTACAATAATAGTATCTGGGCTCACTCTTTTTAATAGACGAACAACTTTTAAAGTCTCCTCAATGTTCCAAATGTAACAGCTGAAACCGACAACTTTAGGTTTCTTTAAATATATATCAGAAACAATATTAAAAGCTGGATCCTTTATTGTATATTCAGCAATGGTTGGATTAAATTCAGGTTGTGCACTTGCTTTAAGACACCTTAGTGCCAAGTTGGTATGAATATATTTTGCATTTAGCGTTGCTAAGACGATGTTCATTAAGCATTCTCCTTCTTTACATCATTCTATTTTAACAAGGAAAGTTGATTCAAACAATATAAGTCAATATTAGCTAAATCTATATGAAATAATCTGAATTAATTTTAATCTTTGTTTTTTTAGCTATCCAGAATATAAAGGTATTTCACAGCATAATTTGTATAAAAAGAACGAGAAAGGTCCGGTGAATGACTTGTTTGGCGAAAAAATCACAGAGATGTTCGATTATTTATTTTGGAACGATAAAGAATCAGTCATTCTACTCGAGAATGGCAAGGGGATTAAGTTAAATAGAATGGCGAAGGAATTTTTCTCACACAACACAGTTGAAGAGGT
>NZ_JBFUIO010000182.1:0-3108 GCF_056401835.1 Paenisporosarcina sp. P4_D4
GCATTTTGTTTCTCGTACGCCTAATAAGACTTGCCAAACTAAAGCGGCTCTTCCTCTGAATTTTGGAAGGGGAGTGGGATGAAATCCGATTGTTCCAATTCTTGCAGCATGAATAATTTCTGGTTTTATGAGTTGGGACAATCCGACCACAAAAATATAATCTGGATGGTGATCAGTAATCTCTTTCACATAGAGATCTTCGTTTATATTTTTAAACTTCCTGAATGGAATGTGATGAGCTTCGGCCAACTCATGAATTGGTTCATATCCAGAAACATTTTTTGAATATTTTTCATCCAGTGAAAATACGAGATCCACCGGAAAGTTCAGTCTAATCATTTCTTCAAGTACCACTTTACTTGAATCAACAGAGCCAATTAGGATTGTCTTCATTTCCATCTCCTTACCGTTTTAAAACAATTTAATCGTCGATTGCGCTTCTAGAATTAACCTCTTTTATATTTCTCTTCACCAAATAAAACAATCGCGACCGTTTTACAGATGATTTTAACATCGAGTAAAATGGAATAATTTTGAATATATGAAAGATCATATTCAATTCGTTGTTCCCACGATATAGAATTGTTTCCGTTCACTTGGGCAAGACCTGTCATTCCTGGTTTCATCTGAAGGCGTTGCATCTGAATCGGTGTATATTCCTCCACTTGTATATGAACTGTTGGTCTAGGTCCTACTAAACTCATCTTTCCTACCAAAACATTGACAAGCTGCGGAAGTTCGTCTATTTTTGTCCTTCTTAAAAATTTTCCTAATGTAGTAATTCGATTTTCATCCTTTGAAAAATCTGAATTTCTCTCTGCTTCCACGTCAACCTTCATCGTTCGGAATTTATATATATGGAAGTCTACCCCGCTTTTCCCCACCCTTTCTTGCTTAAAAAAAACGGGACCAGGCATCGTGATTTTCATAAGCAAGACAATCACAACAATCAGTGGTGATAACAATAGCAATCCTAATCCACTGCCAACTAGATCAATCAGTCTTTTAAAAAACAGGTTCAGATTACTGACTGTGAACATATTCCACAGCTCCTTCATCTTCGTTCCAAACCACTGAATTCTCAACATCTAGTTATTTAATAATCTTGATTTCGTTGTATTTCATCATCCGAATACGTTCTTCGTACCGACCAATGACATTTTCATTCACTTGATTGTGTAAATTATGGACGATCATCTTCGGTATGTTGACACCACTTTCATAGGCATGCGGGTAACCTCCACCAAAACGTGGATTCACTTCCGAAATGATATATTCCCCATTTACTTTAAAAATGTCGATGTCAATGATTCCTCTAAAACCAATCACTTTCACAAAATTTTTTATAAGATCAAACAGTTTTTCATTTTTGATAGAAATGGATTTATCCGTTTCTCCTGCTCTCATCGCAAGCTTTTCTTTTGTGAAAATGGCGACGGGTTCACCTGAATGGAGATCTATATACACATCCGCGCCGATTTCAACCCCATCTATAAATTCTTGAATCATCATATTCTTATAGTTTTTAAATAATAATTCAACTTCCTCTTTTGATGTCACTTTATTGATATTGATACTTGCGCTGCCCTTTACTGGTTTAACAAATACGGGAAAGTCTACAACCCCAGCATCCACATTTAGATAAAATTCTTCTTTATCAATATAGCTTTTGATTGAATGAAAACCGTTTTTTATTAGAAATGTATTCAGCGAAAACTTATCAAAGCACATCTCAACGTTTTCTAAATCAGACACAATCGGGATGGTGCCAACGTTTAAAAATTCTTCTCGATGTTTCGCTAACAAACTGATTTCCGGGTCGATTAACGTAAACACAGCCTTGACATCATTATTTTTACATATTGCTAGAATCGTACTTAAATAATCTTGATGATCAATCCTTGGAACGATGAAGTACTGGTCCGCATCATAAAGTGCTGGTGCAAGAGGACTACAATCTGTCGCGTAGACCTTGCCGATTCCTTCAAGCTCTTTTTTGAAGTATTGAACGATTTTATTCCTAGTTCCACAACTAAGAATCAATATGTTCATTTGAAAAGCTCCTCTCATTTCTTTTGAGCGCACCTTTAGTTGCTGAGCGGTGCTACTACTTATGAGCACCGATTTCTGGTTTATGAGCAACGACCTGTCATTTCTGAGCATCTTTTCCCCGGTTATGAGCGCATCACCCATTTTTGAACGCCGATTTCCGGTTTATGAGCGTTTTTCTAGCATGTTTGAGCGCCTTTTCCTCGGTTATAAGGGACGTCGCACGTATCTATGTGCACCTTTCCCACAGTTATGAGCGCGCCTTCCTCCTCCAAATTGCCAAAGAAATATCTTCACAAATAATGATCAGCTGTCCATTTTTCACGAGCTTCCATCATCACGCCATCTTTCTCGACATAGACAGCAGGAAAGAACTTAATAAATAACGGAGATAGACTCATGGAATACGCGCCAACTTTTTCATAAATGATTTGATCCCCAACCAAAACTTGAGGAGCGTCCTCTAGCACCATGATTCGGTCATCCTCCATGCAGGTAAATCCAGAGATGACTTGTTTGTCGATAAGCTTTCTATCCTCACTAATCTTATACTGAACCCTAAAAAACTTTATCCCCTTATTTTTCAGTGGATTGATATTAATGTGACTACCATCCGTTGTGGCAAAATGATTCGCACTCGTTTGCTTCACATCAACGACACTTGTGACAAAACTAAATGGAGAGGAAACAATCGACGTTCCTGGTTCTACAATTAAGACCGTATCTTCGTTGTTAAAGACTTTGCTTAATTCAGAAGAAATTACTTCGATATATTCATCAAACTGGGGTTTATCTTTAAGCCCTCCAAAAAACCCTCCACCGACATCCACATACTTTAGCTTTAGTGAATATTTTTGTGTAATTTCACAGGCCATTTTCGAAATCGCTCGATAGATATTTAAACTTCTTGTCTTTGTACTGCAATGTAAATGCAGGCCTGTTAAGCTGATCGTTTTTAGCTCATTGACAGTATCAATCGCTTTCTTCAAATCCCCATTTTCATAACAAAACCCAAATCGCCCACCCTCTGCTCCCATAATGGTTTCATTAGGACAGGCA
>NZ_JBFUIO010000183.1:0-3106 GCF_056401835.1 Paenisporosarcina sp. P4_D4
CGTTCATACTATCCGACTTAGTAAAAAGTTAGATCGTCTGTTAAATATCTATCAATTGAAAGACTTCCCAAATAAAGCGTCCAACGATAAGGAATTAATCAAAAACTAGGCGATTTTCGCTTAGTTTTTTTATTATAAAGTTTTTTCGGAATAATGGGTTTATTTGGTATACTTATATAACTTAAAGGGGGAAGTAAAATGTCCAAATTAAATCTGTTGAGAAAGAATTTAAATGAATCAATTGTGGGACGTGAAAAAGAAATTGATTTTATGCTGATTGCGTTGATTCAGGGAGGGCACGTGTTACTTGAAAGTGTGCCAGGGTCAGGGAAGACGATGATGGCCAAATCTTTTGCACATGCATTTAAAGGGAACTTTAAACGTTTACAGTTTACTCCTGACGTATTACCATCTGACGTTACCGGTATCAGTTATTTTGATCCGAAAGCTCAGGAATTTGTCTTACGCCCAGGCCCTGTAGCCACCAACATATTGCTTGCTGATGAAATTAACCGTGCAACACCCAGAACACAATCGAGTTTGCTTGAAGCCATGGAGGAAAAGCAAGTAACAATAGATGGAGAAACGATTGCTCTTCCTGAACCATTTATGGTAATTGCCACTCAAAATCCAGTGGAATCGCAACAAGGGACTTTTTCATTACCTGCAGCCCAACTGGATCGTTTCTTGTTCCGAATTGAAATTAATTACCCGAGCTTTGAAGAAGAAAGAAGAATTTTGAAAGAGTTCAGTCATAACCCAGGGGAAGTTAAAACTTCATCGCTCATAGACATTGAAGATGTTAAACTATGGCGCAGTGAAGTCAGGAAAGTGACGGTTCATGAAGATATTGAAACCTATATTTTACAGATTATTCAGGCGACAAGGCAACATGTACAAGTGGAGTTAGGATTAAGTTCACGTGCTTCTCTTGCGTTATTGCATGCAGCGCAGGGACATGCGTACATTAATGGACGTTCGTATGTAAATCCGGATGATGTGAAAAAAATGGTTGCACCACTCGCTACACATCGTCTCATTTTATCTGCTGAAGGATTATTGATTCGTGAACCATCTCATATTCTTAATGATATCATTGAATCCGTACAAACACCTGTAGAGGCCATGGCAAGATGATTTGGCAACGGGAATATTATGGTGCTATGAAAACAAATTGGTTTCTTACAATTATTGCCCTTTGTTTTACAATGTCATTCATAGTTGCACAATATGTTGCAGCAGGCGTTTTTGGTTTCTTTGGTGTCGTTACTGTCATGCAAATTCTTTATTTAAAAAATGTCGGGAAAAAATTGACAYTAGTGAATGACAAAAAAAGAAGTCGGATGTTTAAAGGCGGAAAATCTGAATGGGAACTGACATTTGAAAATACAGGGTTCCCGATTTGGAACGGACAACTCAGATTGCATTTTCACGATGCTGTTAAACCACTTAATAATAAAGATATGAGTCATACTAAGCTCATCGAGATCGTTGTTCCACTGACAATCGGATATAAGGAAATTGTTACAGTGAAAGTTCCGATTGAAGGACAGAAGAGAGGTTTATCCAGATTGAAAAATTTGGAATTGACTATTCCACATCTTTTTGGTGAAGGCTCTGTCCTTTTACTTCATCAACCTCTTCTACGAATGGAACAAATGGTTTATCCAAATATTTATACATTAAAAGACAACAGAAAGCCTTCCCCATTAAAACCAGGGGACTATGAGTATAAGCATTCGTTGTTTCAAGATTTGTTTTCACCGATAGGTACAAGAGATTATCAGGCAGGCGATCAATTTCACCATATCCACTGGAAAGCAAGTGCGAGAATGCAACAACTTCAAACGAAAGTTTTCACACAAGTAGCAAACGAATCAGTCTTGCTAGTATTGAACGTCGTTAATCATTATTCAATAATTTCAGATTTGGAAGAACGAATTGAGGAAGTTGCCTCTTTTGTGGATTATTTTTATAGAGAAGGCATACCATTTTCGTTGACGGTCAATGTTAGATCCTTTGGGGCGGTCCCATATTTGCATCTTCCTGTCGGAGATGGCCAAAAACACCGTCAACAAGCAATGGAATTATTGTCGGTCCTATCTAATAATGAATTAACCGTACCGTTTAACCGTATGCTGATGCATCTGGATACGCATGAAAACCTGCCGATGACAGTCATTATATTCACTCATGACTTACAAGAGTTGGATAAATATATTAAGAAATGGTCCAAACAAACTCAAGTGGATGTACGATTATCCAATAGTCTTGGAGGTGATGTGAAATGGCAACAACCGTCTCTTCTAAGCCGTTAGTTCAATTTGAGTCAATCGGAAAGTTTTTGCAAGATGTTTGGTTAATGTCCTTTCTTTTCATATTTATTAGAGTGGATACGACGATTTCCTTTCCATTAGTATGGAYTGGTATTTTATTGCTGATAGCGATTGCGGTCAATTTGTTTTTCTACAAGACGGGATACCAAATAGCAATATCGTTATTTGTTTCTGCAGTTTTCGGACTGTTAGGATTTCTTTTCGGTGCCCCATTGTGGTTTTTTGCTGCAATATTTGTATTTTCGGTTTGGAGAATACAAGAACGATATTCTAAAATTCAAGAGGATGCCACACATGATGGATACTTCATGACGCTTCTTCTGGTAGTATTCTCTTTATCTTTTTTCTTAGCTACCATATTAAGAAAACCTGAAGCTATAAGAGAATCAATTTTATTGGCCATTATCGGCCTACTATTATTTATGTTGGATCGAATGATTGTTCAATGGAAGCGCTCAAAAAAGGAAAATCGTGTTCCTTTTTATAAACTTGTTTTATTTTATGTGGGGATCATAAGCGTTGCAGCAATTGCTTTTGCGGTGATTGCTGGACTTGCAGGTAAAGCTCGCGTATCCATTGTCTTATTGTTTGGGGATCTGATTGAATTAATTTTATACCCGCTTGGACTATTAATGGAAGGGTTACATGCTCTTGTTAGTAAATTTATTAGTCCCCCAATTTCCCGAGATTCCCAGGAAAAACCAAAAGGGCAATTCGAACAAACGGAAGCAGATAAACTTAAGGGTCTTGATTTTGGTCTGGATATACCT
>NZ_JBFUIO010000184.1:0-3085 GCF_056401835.1 Paenisporosarcina sp. P4_D4
AAGCAAATACAAAGCAAATACACATTAACCCTCCATTCCCATTCATCTTTTGAAAGCCTAACGCTTTGCATACCTAACTCTTCAACTAACCTGTCCGTTAKTAAACTATCAATATGTCTTAATTTCGATAGAAWTGGCAATATTTCCTTTAACGATACTTTTTTGAGGGGGAACAAAATTRCTACTGTCAAAAGCATGGGAAGCATTTGAATCTGATAAAAGGATYGAAGGCTTTTCTYCACAGACATTAAAGGCTTATCGGCTCCAATTATCATTACTTATTGATTATTTTAAGGATGTTGAAATAACTACTCTTGAAACAAATCAATTGAAAGAATACCTTGCGATTTCAGGGAAGCATTTAAAACCAGCCAGTCTTGCACATAGAATTCGATTTCTAAAATCGTTATTCCGTTGGTCCCATGAAGAAGGGAACATACGAAAGAATCCGGCTGCGAAAATTAAAGAACCTAAAGTAGGTAAGCGAATACCCAAGTATTTAACCGAACGGGAGATCGAACACCTTCGTGAATCCTGTCATACCCCAATGGAAAGAGCGATGTTCGAATTCATGTTTTCTACCGGTTGTCGAATTGGCGAAATAGTTGCGTTAGAAAAGAACCATATTAATTGGTCCAATCGATCCGCGATTGTTAGAGGAAAAGGTGATAAGGAGAGGGAAGTTTATTTTAATATACGTTGTGACATATGGCTTAAACGGTATATTGAAAGTCGTAATGACAATAATCCTGCCATCTTTGTAACAGCAAGACAGCCACATAAAATGAGTGTCGCTCAGATGCGTTACATCATCAAGCGGATCTCCAATCGTGCTGAAATTAATAAAGAGATTCATCCGCACCAACTTAGACACAGCTACGCAACTCATTTGTTGAATAATGGAGCTCCTATTGAAGTCATACAAAGTCTTATGGGGCATGAGAAAAGTGAAACCACAAGGATATACGCTCAATTAAGCGGGAGGTTAAGGAAAGAGTATTATCAGAAGTACTTTTAAATGTAAATGTAGCAACGTCTTAAATGACGTTGCTCTACTTGACTAAAGCATCCGTTAGTTTAAGAAGATTAACCGAGTTTCACACTGTAAAACCTCATTGCTTTTGGAATACCTTCTATTTCAAAGACTCCATTCATTATTAAATGTCTCACTTTATATTTAACAAACTGGTCGCCAATATATTGATTTAAATTCCCAATGACTTCACCGATTACTCTCGCTGATTTCATAAAATATATTTCATCCGTTTCTGCAAAACCCTTATATTCAGGTTCAACTCGATCGAAAACAACCCTTATCTTCATTTATTCCTTCGTTTTTGCGTTAATCCTTCTTTCCAGCCCAAAAACCCTTATACATCAAGTTTTTTTGGCGTTTCATGGTGAATTATTTGCGTTAATACCGTGCATATGAATAACTACTACATCTAATAATTAATAACAGTCCTATTTATTTAGTAAAATTATTTAATTAAAGTATAAGTATCCAATTAATAGACAATAAATATTGTATAATTGGAGGGAAAGATAATTATGATAATAAAAAGTGATGATAAAATAATTTATTGCTACAACTGTCTTAAGAGGACCTTATTTACACGTAGAGATATGAACAATAATAGTGGTGTAGACAATCATTGTAGTGAATGTACGTTTGTTTGGTTTGAATGGCAAAATCGAGCAGTAGAGCGAGAAAAAGAAAAATGGCTTGAATATAATGGAGAAGTAGTAAATAAAACTAGAAGGTCACTTTCAAATAACTCAGGCGTGATGTAAAACTGGTTAGGTATACTAACCGGTTTTTTTATTTGGCTCTGTTAAATTACGAAATGGCTATCGTTTTTCTTTTGAAGGTTGAGGTTTTAATAGGCTACGTTTTGATTAAAATATTATGAGTAAAAATAATCATTGTTTTGTATTGCATTATGTTCTATTATGATAACAGTCGTGAACTTTAAGTTCACTAACATATTGTAGTTTTGGCTTCCAATAATTTGGATTGTTAGTTTGAAGTTAATGTTTTGTTTTCAAAACAGTCAGATTTATTGGGTGCCAAACCCTCGAGAACTCTTAAGGAACGAAGAGTTCTTCCAAAAAACACTATCTCTTATGAGATGGTGTTTTTTCTTTTAATGATATAGTGTGTTACATATAGCTCAGTGGGTGGCTATCTTCTTTGTTTTTTACTCCGAGTGACCAAAAATAATAGCCCTTCCACTAACCCGCTCAGTTATCTGGTACAAAATCTAAATTAAACATAAAAAAGATCCCAAATTCGAATATAAATTGTGCCTAAGCATCATATCGATTACTCAATTGCATGTACTAAAGTCCACATGCGGACCTCTATTTTTTTTGAGAAATGCAAGATAGGCTGAGCACTTTCAACTTGAATTCCCTGGCTGGATAACATCGTGTTATGACTTATTTCTGCTTCTGCGTGCTRAAGCATCCATGGTTGATGCAAAATATCACATCGTAAGGGTACTCCCCTTTTGTTCAGTGTATATAAACAATAGCGCTCGGACATCCATTCATCAAAAGTGCCTTTAGCTGTGTGAAACGGTTCAGAAATTGGCCAATAGCTACAGAGCAATTTTGAATTATCGTCACTTAGTCTCCTGCTTTCATATTCAACGGTAGGTCCATTATGCTTCACCACAATATCAGCATATAAATATGGTAAGTGGTAAAATGTTTTAGCCGTCTTTATTGCAAGCAAATTGGTAGCATCCAGACTAAAAAAGTAAATGCCTGGCTTACCATCAATCGTTACATACGTTCGGACGTTGAGCTCAGGAAAGCGATTAGTACCAGGCAGAGGCGGCAAGCCTCGTAATCGTATGCCAGTCATATGAAATGGAACTACACCTATCCAGCCCATTTCATTAAAAGAGTCTATCGCTAGCACATCGGGTACTAGTCTTCGTAACACCTCAAGTTTAATAGGATAGTGGGCAAACAAAAGGTCGTTCCAAGTCTGCTTCAACATCCATGGTAAATGTGGTAGTGGCCATTGGCGATGACTGTCGTCCCATCGGGTTATTTTTGAGTCAATATGTTCTCC
>NZ_JBFUIO010000185.1:0-3075 GCF_056401835.1 Paenisporosarcina sp. P4_D4
TCTCACTAATCTCTATGTCATGGACATTTTTCACTTCATATTGGATCGCATCGTCTCTACCAAATACTTTAATATCAAAAATTCCAGCTTGTGCAGAGTCAACTCCAATCAGCTTATCGCAAACATACCATTTTCCACTTGGTTTCTTTTCTCCATAAAATACGAATACATTTTTAACCACTTCTTCAGGTGTGTATGATATGGTTGCTGTCCATTTCCCATTTTTCACATTTGAAAGTATGATTTGCAGGTCTTCTTCGTTATCCACCTGATAACATGGATCAGAAACAACTAACTTTCCACTCCCTACTGTAAAAGTACCAACTGTTTTGGGCTTATTAGTATTCACTTTCGGCACATTCCAATCAATAAAAGTGCTTAATGCTAATGCTTTACATCTTAACCCAGTTTTGTCGTTCCAAAGATAAACTTGTTCCTGCATAAATCTTTTTCTAATACGGTAGCAAAGTGTGTCACCATTCATTTTTTCACCAATACAAACCATATCACTCGGTAGATTTTTCGGTCTGTTCTGATTTTGTTTTACAATATCATTTTTAAATGCTGAGCATTCATTAGTTTGAATAGGAAACAAGGTCCAATCACCAAATTTTGCTCCATTCGTTTCTAAAAAGAGTTCCTTGTATTCATCGGGAAAAATAGCACCCAGTTCTTTTTCAGTTTTTTTCAATTCAAGTAACGACACCCCAGCTACCTTCGAACTTGGATTAATCATGTTTATTACTTTCTTCATCTCTTCCTCCTTGATACTTTCCAATTATTAAGATATAAATATTACAAATTAACTATAAGTGTTTTCAATATTTAAAAATAGAATAACGGCATTTCCTTATTGAACTAACCTGCCGCGTTAGCTGAATAAGACGATATAATATTCATTTTGAGACAAACTTCTTCTCAACATTGAAAAATTTTCACATAGGTGGCACCGATTTCACTTGCAATAAAGTTGGATTTTCTAGATATTGATCTTCGTCTCCAAAAGAGTCCATACCTAAATACTTCTTAGCTTTTCGTTCATAAGAAACATCTTCATTAAGTTCTACCATTGGGCTTTCAGTTAAATATAGGAATCGTCCATTATTGTTTCCATTTTCAATCTTCCACCATGAATATTTCTCGATTTTCTCTTCACCAAAGAATTCCACAAATGATTCACTAAAATAATTGCACCAAAAAATCCCAGGAAGTCTCGTTCTTATGGTCCC
This sequence comes from Paenisporosarcina sp. P4_D4, assembly GCF_056401835.1. Lineage (NCBI taxonomy): Bacteria > Bacillati > Bacillota > Bacilli > Caryophanales > Caryophanaceae > Paenisporosarcina > Paenisporosarcina sp. P4_D4. The sequence continues at coordinate 1,230 of NZ_JBFUIO010000185.1, forward strand.
GGTTACATGTTGACGAAGTTCAGCATTACTTTCAGATATATATCCATAAAACCCATTTGAAACATCGACTGTGTCTTTAAATAATTTTTCAATAACGAAACGGTGGATTTTGAATGTTTGTTTTGTGAAATAGAAGTCAATCGTGTTTATACTCTTTTCATCAGGACAGATCCACCATCTAACTGATAGAGAAAAATTGGGTTTTTTTGACTTCGCAATCAATCCTCCTGCTGTTCCAGTCATGATTCCGACTTCTTCATTGTAGCAACCTGGGCTTTCATCCATCCACATTTCCAAAAATTCTTCTTGTGTAAAAACAGTTTTGAGTGGTTCAAATAATCCCATTTTATCAGGAGTAAATCCAGCTTCAATAACTAGATTTAAAATTGAAAGTGCAGTTTTTTTGTCAGCGATATTCTCTCGAGTATAAATCGTAGCCACAAGGTTTCTCATGGACTTCCTCCTTCATTGAAAGTGAACGCTTACGAATTGAAATTGGTTGTATGTAATTCATTATTTTCTCCTTAAACTTTTGTTTTGATTGCTTTTTAATGGGTCGTTCTTCTTCAACTAAACTGCCCCGTTAGTTCAATAAGAAAAAGGGCTGAATAATCAGCCCGATGATCTTTAACTAAAGCAACCGTTAGTTGAAGAAGGATGTTTATAAAAGTGAATAATATTCTGCAAAATATAAAAATCCAATCTTCCGTACGAGGAAAGTGTCTAACTCCGTTCCAGTAGCTTTTTCAAATGGGGGTTCTGTTAAAGTGTATGTTTTTGCATTTAACGTAGCCAATTTTTTCATATCAAATTTATTATCGATTTTATTATCACTTATTTCTGTTATTAAAGCTTCTTTTGGATAACCAATTAATAATACATGGAACCTTAATGCCATTTTCGGAGATGAATGCAACAATATAAAAATAACGCCTAATATTACTACTATCCTAATTAATTTTTTCAAAATCCCACCCCCCTATATTTTCCCTTTTTGAGATATTATTCTCGAACATACTTTAAAAATCCTTCTTCAACTAACCTGCCCCTTTAGTTCAATAAGAAAAAAGGCTTCACTCCTTATTGAAGTAAAGCATCCGTTAGTTTAAGTACAATTTTTCACAAACTTCGTTAATTATTTACTATATTTTGTTCCCCAAACTTTTCCTTCTTTTTTATTAAAACTAAAATCATATTTACTACACTTAATAATAGAACAACTAAAAACATATAGAAGATAATTGGGTCTCCTCCAGATGGAACTTCATCCGCTATATATCCCGAAATAAACATATTTATCCCCGATACGATACAAGAAACAAATACCAACATACTGACTGAATATCCACTTACAACGGACTTTTTCAATAATATTAAAATTAATGTAACTAACAAACTAAAAATAAAAACACCAATTGAAAATTTTAGATAATAAAAAACATCTACTAACATTAATTCAGCTCCTTTTCAGATTTGACGTTTACATATATTACCAAGTTCCACAATGATAACCCTACTCATTATTTTCATAATTCCTCGAGCAGTTATTCAACTAAACTCCCCCGTTAGTTCAATAAGAAAAAGGGCTGAATAATCAGCCCGATGATCTTTAACTAAAGCACCAGTTAGTTGAATAGTTGAAGTGGAAAGTCATCAATTTAGTTTGTATAGTGGTTCTGCAAGAAAAATATAAAGTTGTTTTAACTTAAATTATTTCCCCATAAAGCATTTAGAAATACCATATATAACGTGAAGAATCCTGTTAATATAGTGAAGCTTAACGGGATAATTCTTAAAGTTTTGTTTTTTCTAATTGTTATTATAAATATAGCAAAAGAAAGGATTG
>NZ_JBFUIO010000186.1:0-3049 GCF_056401835.1 Paenisporosarcina sp. P4_D4
ATATAGAGCAGTAGTAAGACATATGGCAACAATGCCGATATATGCATATGATTTGGAGTTAATTGGCTCTGTTGATAGCTATGCACCAGATAAGATTAAGAAGGCGTATTTAAAAACCTCCCAATACATTGACAAACTAAATTTACAGCATGAGATGTCTAAGGCATTAAAGGTTGCTTTAAAAGAGGATGTCTTTTTTGGTTATGAGCATGAGTCGAAGGATTCGTATTTTATACAACAGCTAGATGCTGATTACTGTCAATTCGGTTCATCAATTGAGGACGGTGTTCGCAACTTTGCTTTCGATTTCYCATACTTTGATAGATTTAAACACGACCTAGAACTTTATCCCGAAGAGTTTAGAATTAAGTATCAGCGTTATGAATCAAACAAAAAAGATTACAATTGGCAAGAATTGGATTCAAACAAGGCGGTATGTTTTAAAGTAAACGAAGAAATTTCTAGTGTTATTCCACCGTTTAATACAGTTTTCGAATCAATATTTGACGCAGACGAATATATGAAATTAAGAAAAGCTAAGGCTAAAATGGATAATTTCTTATTATTGGTACAGAAAATCCCATTGAATGATAAAGGGGTAGATATGGATGCCTTCTTAATTGATCCTAAAATTGCTAATCAGTTCCATGAAAACACCGCTGCAAATCTAGGTGACGGAATTGGTTTAACGACAACACCAATGGACATTGAAGCAATTTCCTTAGATAAGAAACAAGCTAATAATAGCTCAGTAAGTGATGCGATAAGTGAGATATTCACCAATAGTGCTATTAGTCAACATCTTTTCGGCTCTGAGAAGGGCACTTCAATGGGTATTTCACAATCAATAAAGGCTGATGAACAAATCGTATTTGATATGATGACTCAAATTGAAAGATGGTTGAATCGCAAGTTAAAGAAACAAACGGGGGCAATTAAGTTTCATCTCGCTTTCTTAGATATAACAGAATTCAACAAGAAAGAAGAAAGAGAGAGCCTTCTTAAAGCAGGACAATTTGGATTGCCTGATGTAGCAAGAATTGGTGCAACTTTAGGAATGTCTCCAAATCAACTTTACAATAAGGCAATTATTGAAAATCAGATTTTAGATTTACACAGCTTATTAACCCCCCTTGCATCATCTCACACTCAATCAGATGGCGTTGGTCGAAACAATGTTAGTGAAAACGAAAAAGCAGATTCAACTCAAGTCAATCAAGATAACGCAGATGATTAATTAATTATAAACTACCCATTACATCGTCTTGAAAGGTGGTGAGACAGTGACAGAAAAGAAAATCAGCACTCAAATTCCTGTCATCTTTCAAAAGCTAGAAGAATTCGAGAAAGAAGACTCACGTTTTTTAAAGGTTAAAATTTGGCTCATGMACACAGGATTAAACTTCAACGGATCATCCTTCTCTAAGGAAGCAGTCGAGAAAGCAATTCCTACATTAGCAAATACGCCAATTTTAAGCTTCATTGAAGAAAATTCAGAAGGCGAACAAGATTTCAGTGACCATCGAATGGTGCTTCATCGCTCAGAAGATGGTGACTATAATTTCAAATATTTAGGTTCTGCTGTAGGAGTAATTCCAGAAGTTAATAACGCACATTGGGAAATGCGTGTTACCGATAGTGGTGAAGAGAAAGAGTATTTAGTTGTGGATGCTTTAATGTGGACAAAATGGGGCGACCCAACCGATATTATGGTTCGCAAAGGCATTACTTCTCAAAGCATGGAGTTATCCGATAATTACACAGGAACTATAGACAAAGATGGAGTATTCCATTTTGAAACGTTTTCATTCTTCGGTGCATGTTTACTTGGAACTGGAGTGAATCCAGCAATGCAGAATTCCACAGTAGAAGTACAATTCACCGAAAACAATGCTTTACAAAAATCAATTGAGAATAAATTACAAGAGTTCTATACTCTATTTTCTCAGCAAGGAGGTACAGGAATGGAAGACAAAACTGAAGTAACAGAAGTGATGGAAGTTGAAAAAGAGTTTGTAGAAACTCAACAAGCTGAGACTAAAGCTGAAGAAACTGAAGTTCAAGAAGTTGAAAAAACAGAAGAACACTTTGAGGTTGAAAAAACTGATGAGGAAACTGAAGTTAAAGATGCTCCTGAGTTTACAGAAGCAACTCCAGAAGTTGAGGTTAAAGAAACTCAACCAGCTAAAGAGTTTGCTTTAACCGCTAATCAATTACGTGAACAACTTCGATCAGAACTTGGCAAAGAGCATTATCATGATTCTTGGGGCGATAAATGTCGTAAGTATTACTTAATTGATAATACTGACGCATTAGTAATCTTTGAGAATACTCAAGAGAATTATCAATTATACGCAGCTCCTTTCACACTAAATGGCGACAATGTTGAATTACAACTTGACCAAGCATATAAAGTGAAAGTTGAATACGTAGCATTTGAAGGTGCTCAAGAGTTGTTTGCAATTAATTCAGAGCGTTTCTCAGTTGAACAATCGACACTTCAATCACAACTAAAAGACTTAACTGAATACAAACGTACTCGTGAAGAAGAAGACTTACAAGATAAATTTGCTGATAAGTTGTCAGATGATGAATTCGCTCAAGTATTCACAGAAATGAAAGATTCAGAGTTAGACAAAGTAGAAGAAAAATTATTCGCATTAATTGGGAAGAAAAACTTCTCAGTAAGCAAACCAGCATCAACAGTTAATAAAGTTAAAATCAATGTTAACCAAGATGTTAAAGACAATCCATATGCGGGTTTCTTTAACTAAAAAATAATAATTAAAATTATTGGAGGAAAATTAAAATGGCAAAACGCTCAGTATTACGTTTAGACAATAAATTACAAGAAACTTATTCAGTACGTGTTCCTGTAGGACAAGAATTTGAAAATGGTTTCGTAGCTAAATTAGGAGATGTAGAGAAAGCTAACCTTGATGTTCGTGGAGTTGCTGCACCTGCATCTGGTGATTCAGTAGTAATTATCGGAAACTCTGCAATCGTATATGACAATAATCGAATCGGCACTGGTCTAGAAAGTGAATAC
>NZ_JBFUIO010000187.1:0-3042 GCF_056401835.1 Paenisporosarcina sp. P4_D4
TCATTCATACAGCAATCGGTTTCTCTAACTTGACTGACCATGGTGGTTTTTTTCCGAATGGATCAACAGGATTAATCACAGCGATGCTGGTGGTAATCTATTCATATGGCGGTACAGAAATTATTGGGGTAACATTGGCAGAAACGAAAAATCCCGAAAAAGTGGTTCCAAAAGCTGTTCGCAGTACATTGGTCAGGATTATTTCTTTCTATATCATTCCATTTTTCATCATTGTTAGTTTAATTCCTTGGAATGAAGTAAACGGGGTGCCTGAAAGTCMGTTTGTGATGGTCTTTCAAAAAATAGGGATTCCAGGTGCTGACCATATTATGAACGCCGTTGTTCTACTAGCGATTATTTCATCAATGAACTCTGGATTGTATGGTTCATCTCGCGTTCTGTATACACAAGCCATGGACGGTCGCATTCCGAAAATATTTTCACGTTTATCCAAGAAGAAAGTGCCTGTTTACGCAATATTAATGTGTACTTCCGCTTTATATGGTGGTGTACTGATTTCCTTATTTGCTGGAAGCAAGACCTTCGATTTCCTGATGGGATCACTGGGATATACCGTACTATTCATCTGGTTAATCATTGCCTTCGCTCATTTAAAATCACGTAAACAACAGTCTGTAAAAACAAGTGCCTATACAGTTAAATGGTTCCCGTATACAACTTGGGCTGCGATTATCGCTTTAATTACGATCCTAATCGGAATCATTTTTACGACATCTATCATCGTAACGATCATTACACTTTGCATCTACATCTTTATTACCTTAACTTATGTATGGCAAAGACGCCTTAACAAAATCTAGAGACTTCCTCAATGTATTTTGTAGTTGATCAGATCCCGATGGCGAGTTGTATACAGCACCTATTAGAGATTCTGTGAATGGAATCATCACTTTTAATACACCTTCGAAGTTCAATGGATTTACATTTGAAAATATTTCACTGACTTTTGCCAATGGAAAAGTGGTCAAGGCAACAGCAAACCATTCGGAGAAACTTAATGAAATACTTAATACAGATGAAGGAGCAAGTTATGTTGGTGAATTTGCATTAGCCTTTAATCCGAAAGTGAAAGTTCCAATGAACAATACGTTATTCGATGAAAAAATTGATGGGAGTTTCCATATTGCCTTAGGCAGCTGTTTTGACGAAGCAGATAATGGGAATAAATCCGCCATTCATTGGGATTTGATTTCCATACAGCGACCTGATTATGGTGGGGGAGAAATCTATTTTGATGGTCAGTTAGTACGGAAAGACGGGCGGTTTGTTATTCCTGAATTAGAAGTATTAAATCCAGAAAGAATAGTAGCTCAATAAAAACACAGTATTGCTCGGAAGTGTAAAATAAATAGTCCTTGTTGAACTAACGGATGCTTTACTTCATTAATGAGTGAAGCCTTTTTTCTTATTGAACTAACGGGGCAGGTTAGTTGAACAGGCAGTATGATAAAATTTATAAAGTGTCGGAGTGAGTATATGAAATATACATGCCAATGTTGTGGATATAAAACTCTTAGAGAAGGAACACGGGATAGTTATGATATTTGTAAAGTTTGTTTTTGGGAAGATGATCTTGTACAAAATGAGGATCCGGACTTTGAAGGTGGGGCAAATGAAGTCTCTTTGAGACAAGCACAAAGGAATTTCAAGTTGTTTGGAGTAAGCGAAATGATATATAAAAACAATGTTGTAAAACCTGTTGTTGGGGGTTACGCCAAAGACAAAAATTTCAATCCACTATAGCGTTTTGAAATTACTTGTTCAACTAACGGGTGCTTGAGTTAAAGATCATTGAGCTGCTTATGCAACTCTTTTTACTAACGGTGCAGGTAGTTCAATAAGTAATTAAGTACTGATAGTTGAATTATTCGATTAGAGAAAATGAATTAGAGGGTATAATAGCTAATTAAGATTAAACTAAATTTTCACCAACCATTGAAGGGGGTCCATTCCATTGGAATATTTACAAAGGGATTTTTCCCTTGGCTTAAAAGAGTTAATTAATGCAACTGAACAATCATTTTATGATTATAATGAATTATTACTAAATGAATATACACCTATTTTTACTAAGAAAAACCAACGGATTACCCTCGAATTAAAAAAATCCGGAACAGACCCTTTTAAACCTAATTTTTATTCTTTCGTTTCTGTTGAAATACATCTAGATAATTATAAAAAAATTGTAGTTGAAGTTCCAATATGGAAGACTCAAAGGTATTTTTTAGGTATCCAACTTTCAAAAAACATTCCTGGAAGTAAGGTTATCGGGAATTTACTAACTTTGGAAGTAGCTAAGGATGCAATTAGAGAATTTATTGAAGACAACCTTAAATAGGATAATTCTTTTTTTTTCTTATTAAACTAACGCAACAGTTGAATAAGATCTAACTAAATTGGGAGAGGGATTTAAATGAACAAACTTTTCGATAAATTCCTCATAGGCAGTGTAATGATTATTTGTGGAATATTACTTCTAATAATTACTTATGGCAAATCCTTTAATAAAGTTGAAGACTCATTAGTCTTAGGCTATATATTTGTTTTGGGCGGAATTATATACATATTGTTTAAAGGTATAAAGAAACGGTAGCTCTTTTTTAATTTGTTCTTGTTCAACTAACGGGTGCTTAACTTCAATAAGGAGTGAAGCCTTTTTTCTTATTGAACTAACCGGGCAGGTTAGTTGAACAAGCTCGTTCGACGAAAAGGACATTCCTGGTATTACAGGGGATGCCCTTTTTACTAAACTATAGGGTATTTTGCTAGAATTCAAAGTCTAGAATCATTTTACTGGTTTGACCTGCAAACTTATAATTATAGGACCCTTGCAGGCTTTCTAAGTCACCGGTKGCTTTGATGATTGTTGCCGGAGAATCTAGATTTCCTTTATCAAATATTCCTTGCTCTATAGCTGTAAAYGTCCCCCGTTTTCCCTTATAAGTTCCCTCGAAATGCAGAAATCCGGAAATTTTAGAAGTGGCCATGTGACCATCTTCTACATTTGATTCTAGATAATAT
>NZ_JBFUIO010000188.1:0-3030 GCF_056401835.1 Paenisporosarcina sp. P4_D4
ATTTTTGAATATTCATCAATCCACTATCCTACCTTTCTTAAATTATTAATAATTATGTCATTCCTTATTCAACTAAACCGCTCCGTTAGTTGAATAAGCTCTAACGACTATGTAAATGGTTATTAAATTTAATTAATGCTTCATTTATTTCTTTTCTTAGTTGTTGTTCTGATATTTCGTATGGAGTCTCTTGTCCAGGAAGACACTCATGCCAGTAACAATCTGCTGATTCAAATAACCCATTCAGAATTTCAAATAAGGGTTTGCCCATTACATCATCCGATTCTTTAAACACTTTAAAATATTGTGTTTGAAATTCGTCTGCTGACATCTTCTCTTCTAAAAAATCCACCATCAATTTTTTGTATTTGTTTACGTCCATTTTTCCCCTCACAATAAGTAACTTTTAATTTTCTTCTCTCTACTGCTTTACTTGCTTTATTATTGTACTAAACTGCCCCGTTAGTTTAAGTGTAACATTTCACAATAGATGGCCGAAATCTACTTGATGTTTTGGACGTAAAAATAGACCATCGAAATGATGGTCTTGTTTAACTAAAGCACCCGTTAGTTTAATATCTACCCCAGCCTTTTTCTGTCTCATCCGATAATTTTCTGGTTTCTTTGCCCATATATTTTCGTGCATTATTCAATACCTTGCTATCGTCACCAAGTCTTTCTAAAATAGTTACGCACAAGATATTTACAACATCATCATTTCCTTGAGTTGCCATTATTTCAAATACTCCGAAGAGACTTTGCAATACTTGGGGGTTATCCTCACTTATATAATTTATAAAAATTCCAGTGCACTCGCCAAAGTATACATGCGGTAATAGCTCTTCATTAAATTCGATATGTTCTTGTAATACAGACTTTAAATCTTTAAATTCATCAATAATTAAATTTATTGAACCCATCACGTCAATACCTTTTCACCCTTTTAAATAATATTTCTCCTTACACATGACAGATCCTTCTTCAACTAAACTGCTGCGTTAGTGACATAAGGATTTTTAAACAACATTATTATTGTTTAATGACTTTATTGTAAATTAAACAACTTTATTATCCCTGTACAGTAGCGTCAGGAAAATGCGGAATTACAACGTTAAGGAAGTTTCAATATTAAAAAACCTAATTTCTCAGCATTAAATGAGAAATTAGGTTTTTTCATTAATAGAAAAAGACTTATAAGTATTTATCACTAATCACTTTCATATGGTGTAACTCGTGCCCGGCAATGCCATATGCAATGGTACCTATCGAAACTGGGCTGTTCATTACAGTTCCATTACGAACCCACGCTGCATCATCAATGGTTGAAATAAGGCTTAACGTGTTGGAACGTACCGTGTCTAAACCAGCTAGTAACTGCTCCCAGGATAATTTGTTAAAGTGTGCCGCAGAAACGTATTGATCCTGATCCATTGCTGGGAGTGGTGCACTTTCATTTCGTGCAATGGCAAGCATTCGATACGACATCACACGTTCCGAGTCGGTCATATGCCCAATCACTTCTTTTAAAGTCCATTTCCCTGGTGCGTACGCCTTCCTTGCTGACTCCTCTGATACGCTGCTTAAAAGGGTAATGGTCTTAGTTCGTTGCTTACTAAGTATTTCTTCAATATCTCCATCTGGCACAAGACTAACATACCTATCATGCTCTGGATTTTCAATAAATAATGGTCGTGGGCGCACAAGAGTCCTCCTCATCGGAATAGTTAATTATGGTTCTAGGCTAATATTCGACTGTCAAGAAGATATTTCCTTTAATTAATATTTAATTTCATTACCGCAAAATAATTGCAAATTAAACCACTTTATTATCCCTGTACAACTGATTTATGCATTTAACATAATACAGATAATAATGGATTAAATCACTTTTTATTCCACTAACCTGCCCCGTTAGTTGAAGAAAAAAAGAGCCGTCTTAGCAGCTCAACCATCTTCAAGCAAAGCCCCGTTAGTTAAAATTCGGCTTGAGAAATTTCAGATTTCCACAGAAATATTAATCAACTCGAGGGCTTTCTTCATATCGATGTCTTCGTGGATATGCTGAGGTGTCCATTGAATATAAATATCCGGTTCAATTCCGATACCTGACATCCCATTTCCATCATCTACACGTCCCAGTTTCGAAGTGGGATACCAAAGCTCAAAACCTTCTTCCCATTTCATAATGGTTAAGTTTGTATAATCATTCAATCCAGCAGTAGATCGTCCCACAACAGTTACTTTATTGGATAACTTGCACGCTTCAACAAATGAATCCCCTGAGCTACCACAATAAATATCTGATAGTACGACTACTTTCTTCGGTGACGCTTTCCCTTTTATGATGAAAGAATTATTTTCACCTTCATTATAGTTTACAAATCCTTTTCCATAATTCTTTTCAAAGAAACTCTTAAAAATTCTTAGCATTTCCCTCGTATTTTCATCTTTTATTGTTTCTAGTGACTCGTCAATCATTTGTATCTGCAGATTGCATGTCCTTTCTGTGCAATTGTACAGCATCGTATGCTTCGCCTGATCAAACAAATCCTTTTCCTCTAACGGAAAAATATACGGTAACAGCTCAGTAAAACTAGAGTCGGTTCCCCCGGCATTTATTCTAACATCGACTAGTAAAGATTCTGCGGAATTGAGCAGCGTTGCATTGTCACGAATAAGTGTAGAAATCGTGTCGGGATCTTGGAAATCAGTCAGCGTGACAAGAATAGGGCCTTCCACCATCTTTTCGATTGTATATGTAGGAGGTGATGGTACCTTATCGAAATCCCCCATCGTCAATAAGCTTATTGTTTTATCATCATTTACTATTGTGCAATTTTCGTGTTTGAGGAGGATTGGATTCCAGTTTTCCCTCTCAGGATGATTTTCGTTTAAATTACGGCGATACCGCTCTCTCAACTCCATGATAGGGATACCATCTAAAGCAGAAATAACGGAGCCTACAGTTATTTTTTTTTCATTTTGTACAGAAGTAACATAGAGAAGATTTTCAAATCGACGTACCTTAAA
>NZ_JBFUIO010000189.1:0-3007 GCF_056401835.1 Paenisporosarcina sp. P4_D4
GTTTGGTTATAAAACAACGCTACAAGGACTACTAGGCAGATATACAGAAGAGGAAAAAGAACGTGCCTTTTACCTGTTGGAGAAACTAGGAATTCATGAACATGCTTATAAACGATGTGACCAATTAAGCGGTGGTCAGCAGCAACGTGTAGGGATATGCCGAGCGCTTATTCAAGAACCTAAATTGATTCTATGTGATGAACCAATTGCTTCACTTGATCCGAATTCTTCTAAGGTGATCATGGACCATTTAAAATCGATAAGTACGGAAATGGGCATTACATGTTTAGTGAATTTACACCAAGTGGAAGTGGCACAACACTATTCAGATCGAATTATTGGGTTGAATAGTGGTGAAGTTGTATTTAATGGAAATGGCCGTGAGCTTTCTGACGAACAAATTCACAAAATCTATGGAACCAAAACAAAAGATTTAATAACAGGATAAGGGGAAATGACTGTGAATGAAAAAACGATGCGAAAAAGCAAATGGCAGACAGTAATCTTTCTTCTCCTCATCATCGTTCTTACCTATTTATCATCAGTTATTACAACATTTAACTTTGTGGAGGGGATGGCGGCAATCCCTGAAGCTATAGGCTGGATCTTTTCTAATTTAATGGTGACACAGGAGTCACTTGATAATTTACCAAAGATCCTAGGGAAATTAGCTGAAACCATCTTTATGTCTATTGCCGCAACAACTATTGCGGCTGTTATTTCTCTCTTCTTAGGGGTATTTGGATCAAAAACAACAAAAGTAAACAACATCTTAAGTGTATTTGCTCGTTTTATTGCTTCAGTATCAAGAAATATTCCAGTTGTCGCATGGTCGCTGGTTTTGCTCATTTCTTTTGGACAAAATTCAGTAACAGGATTTCTCGCTCTATTTGTGGGAACGGTAGGTTTTTTAACAAGGGCATTTATCGAATCTATTGATGAAGCCAGCCAAAGTTCTGTTGAAGCATTAACTGCAACGGGGGCAACCTATTTCCAAATTGTGAGTAAAGCTGTCATTCCACAATGTCTACCACAGATGATCAGCTGGGTATTGTTCATGGTTGAAACGAATATTAGAAATGCCACATTGGTGGGAATCTTAACGGCTTCGGGAATAGGATATACCTTTGATATGTATTATAAAATGTTAAATTATAATGCGGTAGCACTTGTGACACTATGTATTGTCATTACCGTCATTATTGTGGATATTATATCAAATTATATACGGAAGGTGATTCTATAATGGAAGAAACCTATATTAAAAGAAAGAAAGACGGCCGTATTCGTACAAAATCGGGTAACAAAGGTGATCAAGTTCTAAGATGGACGTTAATGATTCTAACAGTTATGACAGTTATTTCTTTTCTATTTTTTAACTATGCAGGGCTGGAATTAGGTTCAGCGATTTCGGAAACAGCTTATAACTTAAAAGTGATGTTTCTTGAACCAAAATTAAGTCATTTTGATTTAGGAGAAGCCGTCTATCAAGTTGGGATTACACTTGGTTTAGCATTTCTAGCTACGATTATCGGAGGCATTATAGCCTTTTTCCTTTCTTTGATGGCCGCAACGAATTTAGCTCCTGCATGGGTATCGAGAATCGTTCGTATATTTGTTGCTGTTATTCGGGCTGTTCCAACGGTATTATGGGTGTTAATCTTTGCGATTTCCGCTGGGTTGGGAAGTGAAGCGGCGGTTCTTGGTATGTTATTTCATTCTATCGCTTATTTAGTTAAAGCATTTTCTGAGGCATTTGAAGAAGTCGATAAGGGAATCTTTGAGGCGCTGCAATCAACTGGTGCGAACTGGTGGCATATCGTAAGAAGCGGTGTTATACCGTCTACTTTTACCTATTTGTTATCATGGATTTTCTTGCGATTTGAGATTAATTTTGGTGTAGCAGTAGCAATGGGGGCAGCAGCTGGGGCAGGCGGAATCGGATTTGAGCTTTTTATGGCATCTAGCTTCTACTTCGATCTGCGGGAGGTTGGCTTTATTACCTACGCAATTCTAATTATTGCCATTCTATTAGAAGTCTTTTCAACCCGATTGAAAAAACGTTACTTTCCAACAACTTCTGACTAGTTCATAAATGAAGGAGAATAAAGAGAACCATGAATCACTATAAACTTTTAACACCCGGTCCGTTGACAACGACAAGCAGTGTGAAAGAGGAAATGCTTTTAGACCGTTGTACTTGGGATAATGATTATAAAGCTATTACACAAAAAATAAGAGCTAAGCTTCTTAAATTGGCAGGGGCTGACCAAGAAGAATATACTACTGTACTCATGCAGGGAAGTGGCACGTTTGCGGTTGAAGCTGTGATGAATACCACAATTTCAAATCAAGATAAGGTTTTAATTATAACGAACGGTGCCTATGGAGAAAGACTTGTAAAAATAGCAAAATATATTGGACTAGCATTTAGGGAATACAGCACCGCCTACAATGAATACCCGAATGAAGATGAAGTTAGAAAAATTTTACAAGAGGATCCAGGTATTATGCATATTGTCATGGTCCATTGTGAAACTACAACAGGCATATTAAATCCAATTGAGATGATTTCAAAACTATCAAAGGAATTTGAGAAAACGTTAATCATTGATGCCATGAGCAGTTTCGGTGGAATGGAGATTAATGTTCCTGAACTAGGGATTGATTATTTAATTAGCAGTGCCAATAAATGCATTCAAGGGGTTCCAGGTTTTGCTTTTGTCGTTGCTAGATTAGAGAAGCTAATAGCTTGTGAAGGTAATTCGCAAAGTTTGTCATTAGATTTATATGATCAATGGAAGGAAATGGACAAGGACGGGAAATGGCGTTTTACTTCTCCGACACATGTAGTGGCTGCGTTTTCTAAGGCCCTTGATGAATTAGATGAAGAAGGTGGCATTCCAGCAAGGTTTTCACGTTATCAGAATAATAATCGAATGTTAAGAGATCGACTTAAAAAAATAGGATTTCAAGCTTATTTATCAGAAGAAAAACAATCTCCTAT
>NZ_JBFUIO010000190.1:0-3000 GCF_056401835.1 Paenisporosarcina sp. P4_D4
CCTATCAACATGTCGATTTACAAGAAGACGGACAAATCGATTGGACCAAAGTGGAACTAGCCATATCTGAGAAAACGAAAGTCATAGCAATTCAACGTTCAAAAGGGTATGCAAACCGCCCGTCGTTTACCATTGAACAAATTGAAGTGATGACAAAAAAAATTCGGACCTTAAAACCGCAAGCTATTATTTTTGTTGATAACTGTTATGGAGAATTTGTAGAAGAGCTTGAACCGACTAACGTTGGAGTCGATTTGATGGCCGGATCCCTTATTAAAAATCCAGGGGGTGGCCTTGCAAAAATCGGAGGATATATAGCTGGTAAGAAAAGGTATGTAGATATGTGTGCTTACCGCATGACTTCTCCGGGTATAGGAGGAGAGGCAGGCGCATCCTTAAATACATTAGCTGATATGTATCAAGGTTTTTTCTTGGCACCACATGTTGTTGCGCAAGCTGTCAAAGGTGCCATCTTTACTTCAGCGATGCTTGAAAGCATCGGCATGGATACGTCTCCTCATTACATGGAAAAACGCACAGACCTCATCCAGTCCGTATCTTTTAAAACAGCTGAACAAATGATACGTTTTTGCAAAGCTATTCAAGCCAATTCTCCAATTAATGCACATTTCGCACCCGAGCCCGCATATATGCCAGGATATGAAGATGATGTCATTATGGCTGCTGGTACTTTTATTCAAGGCTCCAGTATCGAATTAACAGCAGACGGTCCCATCAGACCTCCTTATACAGCATATATCCAAGGTGGATTAACATATGAACATGTGAAATTCGCGATTCTGTCAGCGGTACAACAATTGCAATCAGAAAATCTTGAAAAATAAAATCGTCCTCCTTTTTGGGAGGATTTTTTTCATGTTAGATAATATGACATGCACTTGACAGGAAACCTCACATATAATATGATAAGACATGTGAAAGCGGAGGTGAGCTTTGTGAGTCAGCAATTAAGAAGGTCAATGCCATTATTACCAATTAGCATCGTCATGCAGCTGACAGAGTTGACTGCACGGCAAATTCGCTATTATGAGGATCATGATTTGATACATCCTGCCCGTACTGAAGGTAATCGACGAATGTTTTCATTAATTGATGTCGACACTCTACTTGAAATCAAAGATTTTCTTGAGCAAGGAATCAATATGGCTGGAATAAAGAAATTGTTTGAAATGAAAAACCAGCCAATTATCCAGGAAGCGAAAGCTCAATTAACGGATGCTGAATTACGTAATATCTTACGTATGGAAATGCAACAGGCAGGAAGATATCAGAAGGCTTCTTTAAGACAAGGGGATTTATCTCGTTTTTACCATTAAACGAGCATTATAAATATATAAATAATAATTGGGAGAGTGACAAGAAGTGAGCAAGTACACAAAAGGCGACATTCATAAGTTTGTTAAAGAGCAAGAGGTTAATTTTATCCGTTTACAATTTACTGATATTCTTGGGACGATTAAAAATGTTGAGATACCTGTAAGCCAGCTTGAGAAAGCTCTCGACAATAAAATGATGTTTGATGGTTCTTCAATCGAAGGTTTCGTACGAATTGAAGAGTCTGATATGTATTTAGTGCCAGATTTGAACACATGGGTAGTCTTCCCGTGGATTACTGGTAAAGGGAAAGTTGCAAGATTGATCTGTGACGTAAATAAAGCTGATGGGTCACCATTCCCAGGAGATCCCCGCAGTAACTTAAAACGTGTATTAAAAGAAATGGAAGAGTTAGGCTTTACAGATTTCAATTTAGGGCCAGAGCCAGAATTTTTCTTATTCAAATTAGATGAACACGGTGAGCCTACGCTTGAACTAAATGACGCTGGTGGCTATTTTGACTTAGCACCAATGGATTTAGGGGAGAACTGCCGACGTGATATCGTTCTAGAATTAGAAGAAATGGGCTTTGAAATCGAAGCTTCCCATCACGAAGTAGCTCCAGGTCAACATGAAATTGACTTTAAATATGCAGATGCTGTAACTGCATGTGATAATATTCAAACGTTTAAATTAGTTGTTAAGACAATTGCCCGTAAACACGGATTGCATGCGACATTCATGCCTAAACCATTGTTTGGTGTGAATGGATCAGGGATGCATATGAACGTTTCATTATTCAAAGGTAAAGAGAATGCGTTCTTTGACGAGACGGGTGACCTGAAGTTAAGTGAAACAGCTTATCAATTCATGGCAGGTATTCTGAAACACGTTCAAGGATTTACAGCGATTACTAATCCGACAGTAAATTCTTACAAACGTCTAGTACCTGGATACGAAGCTCCATGTTACGTTGCATGGTCTGCACAAAACCGTAGCCCGCTAATCCGTATCCCATCTTCACGCGGAGTAAGTACACGCGTAGAAGTGCGTTCAGTGGATCCAGCTGCTAACCCTTACTTAGCAATGGCAGTAATATTAAAAGCTGGTCTTGATGGAGTAAAAAACAAACTAACTCCACCAAAAGCAGTTGATCGCAACATTTATGTAATGAATAAAGAAGAACGTCTTGCAAATGGTGTAGAGGATCTTCCTGCTAATTTACATCTAGCTTTAGAAGAACTTGAAAAAAATAGTACGATACGTGAAGCTTTAGGCGAGCACATCTACGCTAACTTCGTGGATTCAAAAGAAATTGAATGGGATATGTTCCGTACGTCTGTACACCCATGGGAACGCGAACAATATTTGAAAATGTATTAAGAAAAAACGTTGGAGTCTTTAAGACTTCCAACGTTTTTTTTTACGGAAAAAAGTTCATGAAAGACCTGCGATAATTTTGCATATTTGGGATACAACATAAATTAGGTTGAGATACCATATAGGTCTCACCTTTAAATCGTATTATTTATTTATCTTGTTGGTTTGTTGATTCTTGTTTTTGTTGTTAACCATATTTTTAGGGTTGGAATCAAATTCCGTAACAGCAAATTCCTCTTTCTGATTGTTGGGGGTTTTGTAGGTTCCAAAGGGGTTATGCGTTCT
>NZ_JBFUIO010000191.1:0-2983 GCF_056401835.1 Paenisporosarcina sp. P4_D4
GTTCATTGCTGCAGCGCCTAACTTGAAAAGACAAAATGGTTTGAAGTTCGAATTGAATGGCGGTACTTTATTGAATAAGGACTTGCAGAAAGATTGGGAACAATTCGGTGAAGAGTCATTTCAGTTTGAAGTGTTAGAGTCCATTGAAACGGAAGGGAAATCTGCTGTGCAGTTAAAAGAAGAACTAGCAGATGCAAAAGAAAAATGGTGTGTTGAAAAACAGCCTTATGGTGAACGTGGATATAATTGAAAGTAGCACATGTGCGGACTCAAGATTGAGTAGCACATGTGCTTTTATTTTTGGCTAGAAGTGCGGTTGTAATCTGCTTCACACAAGTAGAGATATCTTCAATACTCGTATCAACTTCCACATCATGCAGAATTTGGTCGACAACCAGATTCACTCCATTATCGAGAAACATTTGAATGGTACTATGAAAAAAATTCTGTAGGCATATGGCAGTTCCTGTATTCATTCAATTCATCTCAGCTAATAGTATCAAAAAAATATTTGGAAAAATGAAACTTTTCTTTTTGTCCTCCGTAGTAATAGGTGCGACTAAAGAATTCATTAAATGGGAGTGATTGGATGTCCATTGAACAAATCTACATGTATGTGCTCCTCGTTACGGGGGCAGTGACTGTTCTGTATGTATTTTTTGGAGATGTTGCTGAAGGGATTGGGGAAGGCATTCCTTTTTTAAACCCTACCGTTATAATGGCATTCGTCACTTTTGTTTCAGCCAGCGGGTATGTGCTTGAAGTCTCCACCAACTGGAATAGCTGGATTGTCTTGTTTGCGAGTCTCGCAGTGGGAGTGGTTCTCGATATTTTACTGTACTTTTTTATTTTACTACCCATGGCATCAGCCGAAGTGTCAATCGCCTATACGGATGAGTCGTTAGCAGGTTTAGTTGGCAAAGTCATTACGCCCATACCATCTGACGGTTATGGTGAGATTGTGATTGAAACCGTTGGCGGGCTTCTATCCAAGAGAGCAGTAGGCTATGACAATGAAGAGATTGCCTATGGCAAAGAAGTGTTAGTAATTGAGATAGAGGAAGGAACGTTTCTTGTCAGGGAATACGAACCTTTCGTTTTTAATAAAAAATAGATGGGGGAAATGAACATGGATATGAGTATGTTAGTTGTAGTGGGGATAGTGGCGTTTGTGTTGGTTGCTATTATTGGTGTGTATGTAACGAAATACAAGACTGTTGGTCCTGATGAAGCATTGATTGTAACAGGTAGTTATTTAGGGGCGAAAACGGTTCATACAGATGAATCAGGCAATCGTATAAAAATCATTCGGGGTGGCGGTACATTTGTATTTCCAGTTTTTCAGCAAGCACAGCCATTAAGTTTACTATCAAGTAAGCTGGAAGTTACGACTCCTGAAGTTTATACAGAGCAAGGTGTGCCGGTAATGGCAGACGGAACGGCCATCATTAAAATTGGTGGATCCATTTCCGAAATTGCAACGGCTGCTGAACAATTTTTAGGGAAGTCAAAAGAAGATCGTGAAAATGAAGCAAAAGAAGTACTGGAAGGTCATTTGCGCTCCATTTTGGGATCGATGACAGTGGAGGAAATCTACAAAAATCGCGACAAATTCTCGCAAGAAGTACAACGTGTCGCTTCTCAGGATTTAGCGAAAATGGGTCTAATCATTGTTTCATTTACCATCAAAGATGTACGTGACAAAAATGGCTACTTGGATTCACTTGGTAAACCACGTATTGCACAGGTCAAACGTGATGCTGATATTGCAACAGCAGAAGCAGATAAAGAAACACGAATCAAGCGTGCTGAAGCTGCAAAAGAGGCACAGCAATCCGAAATTGAACGTGCGACTGAAATTGCTTTGGCTGAAAAAGAGAATTTGCTGAAAGTCGCTGAGTATCGTCGCGAGCAAGATATCGCGAAGGCGCGTGCTGACCAAGCTTACGAACTCCAGACTGCAGTCTCGAAACAAGAAGTTATGGAACAGGAAATGCAAATCCGCATCATTGAACGTCAAAAGCAAATCGAACTTGAAGAAAAAGAAATTTTACGTCGCGAGAAACAATACGACTCTGAAGTTAAAAAGAAAGCGGACGCGGATCGTTATGCTATCGAGCAAAACGCGGCAGCTGCAAAATCCCGTGAAATGGCTGAAGCGGATGCGGAAAAATACCGTATCGAGGCAAGAGCGAAAGCGGATTCTGAAAAAGTACGACTTGATGGATTGGCGAAAGCTGACTCCGAACGTGCACAGGGTGAAACAGAAGCTGATATTATTCGCTTGAAAGGTCTTGCAGAAGCGGAAGCGAAACGAAAAATTGCGGAAGCATTCGAACATTACGGTCAAGCTGCAGTGTTGGATATGATTGTACGCATGATGCCGGAATATGCGAAACAAATTGCAAGCCCATTAGCAAATATCGACAAGATTACAGTGGTGGATACTGGCGGTGGAGAAGGTGGCGGCGCCAATAAAGTTACGTCGTATGCCACGAATTTAATGTCTACCCTTCAGGAAACATTGAAAGCTTCTTCTGGTATCGATGTGAAAGAAATGCTTGAAAACTACTCGGGCAAAGGAACATTGCGTCCAAGTTTAGACCGGATTTCCTATGAGATGCAAGACAAGAAAACGCAAGAAAAAGTGGAAGATCACGTATCAATTTAAAATCTTGAGCTCTCCGATTTTTGGGGAGCTTTTTTAGTAGAAAAAAGATATAAATGAACGTAATAATTAGATAATTTTGCCGAGTTTTAATGACAAATTAAGGTGGTAAAGGTAAAGTGAATAAAAGTATAAGTACGGTGGGGAGGTACCTATGGCATTAACAAGCGAACAAATCATTGATATAAAAGAAAAAACTTCCCTTGATCGAATTAATGTAGGACATGCAATTTCAACGTGCATAGGTAAATCTGAAGAAATAGGCTACAGTCTTTTCTCTTTGTTTCCCCGTCGTTCGTTCTGGGTGCGCTATAC
>NZ_JBFUIO010000192.1:0-2959 GCF_056401835.1 Paenisporosarcina sp. P4_D4
ATGTTCACAACCGCTGCGATGCTATCGCTTTTTATGACGATCTTGTTATTAGGACCCGGATTCAGCTCAACAGGTACCACCAATTCGTTATACGAACTCATGCTTCCGGTAGTAGGAAAGCTGAGCGTCTGTACTTTGGCTCCATTTACATATATTCCCTTGGTAACATTGGCAGCATCGGTAGCATACCTGATTTTCAATATTTTGTTGCCGCCAGAAGCTCCTCCGTCAACCTTGAGCGACTCGATATATGCTTTTCCATCGTTCATTTTCACGTACTTTCCGCCGGACGGATTTATGTCTTCGCCAGCGGTTGCATATGCGAATACACTATCCTCGGCTTCATACATGCCGGTTGTATTCGGGTGCAGACTCATAGTACCTTCCCATATGGTTTTTTGTGTATTTACATCCCTTCCCTTTATATGTAACTTGTCTTTATATACATCAACAATCATAGCTTGATTATTTAAAACGGCACCGTCTCTTACTGCAGTGAATCCATTGGTGTACATGTTGCCTTCTATCTTAGTATCGTCGTGAAGATGTCCTGTTGTTAAAATAACCTGTGGATATTTTTCAAGGATATTTCTGAACTTCTGTTCCTGTACCAAATTTTCATTATAATTATCCGAAGAATATGACTTGGATACAGTCTGGTGAACAGGATTATGCGTGAACACAAAAATCGGCTTGTCCGGAACAGCATTTTCAGCAAGCTTGCTTTCAAACCAGGCTAACTGTTCGTCGGACATATACGCGTAATTGGTCGGTTTCTTATCAAACCCTAAAAATATGAAGTCATAGTCTTGTATTTCCCGGTGGTAATACACCTTCTCTTCTGGTATTCCTGCCTTTTGTATAAATCTGTTCTTCGCTACATTAAAATCCGGCTGCCAATCGTATTCATGATTTCCCATTGCATAATACACCGGCGGATGATCTTTTACAGAATCGATAGCATTTCTTATGGCGTCATATTCACCGCTATCCCCGAGATTGGTTATATCCCCGGCTAAAACTATTGCACTTACATTATTATTTTTAGCATCCGTTACAGCTTTAGCCGTTTTACCCGTATCGCTATGCGTGTCCGACATTGACATGAAGCTGAAGATAGGATCTTCCGTAGTGTTTTCTGCCCCTGCTGCAGAGCTTTCTGCCGAGATACTGCCTACTACACCCAACAGGGCTACATTCACCAGCATGAGTGATAGAAATGACTTTTTTAGCCTTTTAAGAAATAGCATAATTAATCCTCCTGTTTTTTCTTGTAATACTCAATATGCCGTTTGTCGTCTTGCTTAGCCCGTTAAGGGGTCCCTTAGAGGGGTTGAAAATCAGGGTTTTATATTACTTGATCACTTAGCTGGAAAAATTCGCGTTTTGAAGGCGAAACCCCGTTAACGTCGAATCTTGTTGTCCCTCACTCGTCGTAAAGTTTTTGAGCTAAATTCGCAAGCATTGATCCTATACAACACTTGCTACAAGATCCCCCCCTCCAGAATCAAATTTGCTTAACTGCTTAATAGTAAGTGATAAATTTTAATAGAGTGTATATATAACGTAAATGTTTTGTAATGTTGATATATTGTTATAACCATATAATTCGAAACATTAAGATAATTTCCTATTGTCTTAACCTAAGGCCACCGTGAATATTTGACCAATCGTAATCTTTAGTCAGACAATCCGGTATTGTCTTAACAAATTATAGTAAACTTTATGAAGCTTTAAAAAAAGTTTGATTAAAATTTAGCGAGCATCCTCAATTTCTAGGTAAAAAATAAACCKCGTATTTTGAACAAAGTTTGATCAAAATACGMGGTTTCACCTGTTTATTGCTATTCACTTTTTAAAAAAATGTCGGATTATTTCGGAAATTGAATCTTCAACTAAAGCACCCGTTAGTTTAATAAGGATAATGAGTATATTACTATCTCCTAATTGTTACATTGATTTTTATTCTTCAGCATCCCATAGGTTTATAATGTCGCTCCAAAAAGGAATTCTTTTAATATTTTCAAAATCTATATCCTTATATTCCTTTAAATCGAACTCAACTAAAAGATATGATAATAAGTTTTCACCATAATATATAATATCGGTTTGATATACAGACACAATGGGGTTCCCTTTTTCCAAGGGATTAGATGGTATGTATCTATGAAAATATATTGGTATTAGTTTTGGTGCTTTATTGTAATGCATAGTAGCAATATTTACTGCATCTATTAATGAGGAAGGCTTTTTTCCCCAATCACTCAACCAATAATCATTATGTTCAATATCAAAAATAATGCCTTCTAATGTCCAGTTCAATCGGTTAGTTATGCTTTCAATATTTTCTTTACTTTTATCGATCCAGTTTACAAATCCTTTCGATATAGGTAAGGCAAACATAATGAATTCTTTTAAGTCTGGTGGTAACTGAATGTTGTATAATTTCTCTATTTCATCTATTTCTTTTTCCTTTAATCCTATTGTAAACTCCACACCTTTTTCCTTTAATTTATTTACTATATGAGCTGAATCCATTTATGTTCATACCTCCCTAAAAAATTGTTCAGAAAATCAAATCATATTCTGTACATTCAATTATCATTACTTCCTTTTACTAACCTGCTGCTTAGCTTTAGTTGAATAAGAAAAAAGAGCTACTAAATGCAGCCTGTAATCCTTTACTAAAGCACCCGTTAGTTAAGAAGTTAATTCCAGAAAACTCTTTTCCACAGCCTCATTAAATGAGCATTCTAGGTAACTTTTAAATTTTAATCTGAACTCATTTGGTTGGTGCCAAACTAATTCATCCGTACTGATTTTTCCACTTGTTTTCTCACAAATAAATATTATTCCTTTATAAAATGCACGCTTATCTACAAATAAAGCATCATCTGCAATATTAACGAAGACTCCATTTTCTTTAGTGATTTCAAAATTAATATGTTCAAACGATTTG
>NZ_JBFUIO010000193.1:0-2944 GCF_056401835.1 Paenisporosarcina sp. P4_D4
AAAAGAGAATGGAGAATGATTATTTAATGACAGTTATTGATATTTTCAACCCACAGATTTCTAAAATTGCACGAGGACTTGAAGGTAAGGCGATATTAGTCTACTCTGACAATGGTTTAGGGAAAACTTATCAAGCTACTCGTATGCCACGCCCATATTATATTGGCTTCGAAATGGGTATCCGTGGGATTTCAGGTGTTCCTTTTGCTCCAATCAATAGTTGGGGAGATTTTAAGAAAATTAACAAACAGCTAACTGATCCAAAAACAGTAGACAAAGCACGAGAACTTTATCAGACAATTATTTTCGATGAAGTTTATGCTTCAGCTCGTATGGCACAAGATTACATTTGTCGTAAATATGGGGCAGAACATATGGGAGAAGTTGCGCCTAAGACTGAAAATCGTCCAAACTTATATGTAGCATATGAAGCTGAATACTTCCGTGAAATTGATAAGCTATTGAAAAGTGGATATACGCTAATGTTCATTGGACATGAGACTGTAGACAATGACACTAAACAAATTATTCCTAAAGGCGACAAGCGTAGTATGCAAGTAATTCGTGACAATGCTGACTTCTGTATCTGGTTATCAAATAACGGAGTTGACGATGAGGGAGTGCCAGTTAATTCATCTGCTCATTTCTTCCAAACTCCACAATTCTTTGCTCGTAGTCGCTACACTAAAATGGTTAACACAATCGCTAACTATACAGCAGAAAACTTAGAAGCTGCAATTACTAAAGCGATTGAAGACGAAGAGAAAGAAAAAGGTGTTCAATCGGTATCATTCAGCGAACAAAAAGAAATGCTGATCCCCCAAACTCAAGACTTAACTTCATTAGTAGCAGAAGTTCAGGCATTAGGCGGAAAACTTGCTGAAGCTGGGTTCTTACAAGACGTAGTTGATTTAGTCGAGAAACACCTTGGTAAAGGAATTAAAGTTACTGATGCTAAAAAAGGTCAAGAAGACATTGTTTCAGTATTGCTTGATGACGTGAAAGATTTAGTTTCTGAAAAAGGTCTTAATTAATCAATTATAATCAAAATAAATACGAACAACAACTTAATTGCGTAGCAACTCCCATACTGCTACGCAATCTTTTTACAAATTATATCCTATTCCAATACAAAGGAGAGAACATATGAATGTAAAATCCACGATTGTTGATGCAGCTAACCAAATTGTGACGAAACATTTGATTAAACGATTTATCGGTGAGATCAATTTCTTCTTTCAAATTGTAGAAAAGGGAACTCAACTCATTGTAATTAAAGACAAGATGATTATGAGCGTAATTGACGCTACAGAAAACACGAATGCAGAGAGATTAATTGAAGTATTCTGTAAAAAATTCACAGATAAAACGAATATTTTAGTGGAAGTTATGGTGGAAGAAAAGTTTCAAACTGAGACATTAACACTTATAACACAGAATGGCGAGAAATATTACATTCAAGACTTCAGCAAGTATTACTTAAAACTATAGAAGGGAGTCGATTTAGCACATGGCTAGACTTCCAAAGTGTCCAATATGCGATAAAGAAGTAGAGAAAATTGAAGGCGAGTTTGTTAAGCATTCAAGTAAAACGTATCACAACAATTGTTATCAGCAATTTGAATTAAGAAAACAACACAGATCAGAACTCCTTGAGTATATATGTGATTTATATAATATGAAAGTTCCTACAGGATTTATCCTAAAACAAATTAAGGATTTAGAAACGGATTCAGGTTATACATTAAAAGGAATTGAACTCTCACTTAGATATTTCCATGAGATTGAGGGCAATTCAGTTGAATCAGCAAACAAGAAATATACAACTCAAGGAATAGGAATTGTTCCATATGTGTATGAGAATGCGAAAAAATTTTACACCAACCTTCAGCAATTGAGGAGTAGCAATGCTCAAATTGACTATTCCATTGATGAAGAAACAATTATTTCATCTCCACCAAAAACGAGGAAAAAGAAACTAATTGATATTAATCAAATATAAACAAAAACGAGGTGATTTTTATCATAAATGAATTACCACTTTATAAGGATAAGGAATTTTTATATCAGAAGTTAATTGTAGAAGGATATTCTACAAAAGAATTAGCAGAAGAAATAGGGTGCGTTGTTTCAACTATTAATGTCAACCTTCAAAAATTTGGAATAAAAGTCCGTTATAAAAAGTGGATGAAAGTGCTAGATAAATATGGACAAGAAATTTCTGATTTATATATAAATGAACAAATGAGCGCAGAAGATATAGGTGTGAAGATGGGAATTAGTGGCTATATCATTAGAGTAGTTTTGAAAGAACTAAATGTAAAGTTTAGAACAAAAAGTGAAGTAGCAGTGCTAAAAAACGAACAAAATGATTATCGTCAATATAAGTTGAATGAAGACTACTTTAAAATATGGTCATCTGAAATGGCTTATAYATTAGGGTTTATAGCTGCTGATGGTTGTATTTCTACAGACGAAGAAAGATGTAGCTATTTACTTAAAATAACACTTAAAGACACAGATAGTAATCACCTTCTAAAAATTAAAAATGCACTAGATTATGAAGGTGTTATCTACTTCCATGAAAATAACGCATCTCCCATAGTAAACAAGGTGACAGATGGATGTACATTAGCTATAAAATCTAAAACTCTAATCAATGATATTAAAAAGATTGGAATAAAGGAGAGGAAATCTTTTAATAAAGAAGTACCTGTTAGCCTACCTAAAAAATTTGAGATTGACTACATTAGGGGATATTTTGATGGAAACGGATCAGTAGGTGTACAGTATCCTACTACATCAGGAGGACTTAAAACAAAAACAACTCAAATAAGAGTAAGGTTTTGTAGTGCGAGTAGAGCTAATCTTTATCAGATACAAGAGATCCTATCAAAATACGGAATTAAGAAAAAGAGAGTTCCTGAAGTGACCTCTAAAACTG
>NZ_JBFUIO010000194.1:0-2934 GCF_056401835.1 Paenisporosarcina sp. P4_D4
ACGTCAAGGTGTTATTTGGGCAATCGGTGCGTATCTTGTTTGGGGAGTTCTCCCAATCTATTGGAAGTGGCTACATCATGTTCCGAGTGATGAAATCATAACAAGCCGAGTCCTATGGGCATTTATATTTACATTACTATTCGTGCTGATTACACGAAACACCAAGCTTCTCATTGAAGATTTAATGTCATTGTGGCAAAATCAAAAAGCTTTCTGGAGCTTATTTTTTGCTTCGGCATTAATCTCAGGAAATTGGTTCTTGTATATCTGGGCAGTAAATAATAACCATTTAGTGGAAACCAGTTTAGGATACTATATCAACCCACTGATTTCTGTTTTGCTGGGCATCTTTTTCTTAAAGGAACGTTTGACGACGGCTCAAAAAATTGCCTTTGTCATTGCGACCATCGGTGTTATCATCTTAACCATTTCATATGGCCGTTTCCCATGGCTTGCTTTTTCTCTTGCCATCAGTTTTGCCATATACGGATTAATGAAAAAAACAATACCGTTAGATGCAGTTCGCGGATTGACAATAGAAACATTGTTTATTGTGCCATTTGCGTTTATTTATTACATTTATTTATTTCTATCCGACCGTGCTGTCCTTTTTCATGATTCATTCCAGACTGATGTATTGTTGATTCTTACAGGTGCTGCAACCGCTGTACCTCTCGTGCTATTCGCAAAAGGAGCGCAACAAATGCCGTTATACATGATTGGGTTTTTACAATACATTGCTCCGACTTGTATGTTGTTCCTAGGTGTTATTATTTATGGAGAAACGTTCAATCCCATTGATTTACTATCATTTTCCTTAATCTGGCTGGCGCTGATTCTCTTTACTGTCTCCAAGGTTATGGAAGCACGCACAAGAAAACTTAAATTGGCGAAATCATAAAAAGCAGACGAGAAGAATATCTCGTCTGCTTTTATTGAATTGAATGGGTTGATTTTTGTTATTGTCCAGTTGAAGGTTCTAACGAGTCCAAATTAAAGATACGTGCGTTTCACTTTTTCCCAGAAAGAATTGTTTTTCAACTTAACGGTCTTCACGATGCGGTTACTCAACTCGATATTAACTGATTGTACATGTTGAATACTTAGCGATTCATTGTCCATACCCATTGTCGGGAAGTCATTTCCGTCTTGCTGCAGGCGTAATGTTAATTGACGCTGACCGCTTAAAATGAATGAAGAGCCAAGAGTGCGGTATTTGTTGCTGTTCACAGATGCCAGTTCAGATACTTGGAAACAAGGGAGGAGAGGATCCACCACTGCACCATTGACCGACTTATTGTAAGCCGTGCTACCAGTTGGGGTAGCGATGATCATGCCATCTCCCCGGAATGTTTCAAAATGCAATCCATCAATTTCTACATCAAGAACAAATGTCTTAATAATATTTGAACGGATACTAAATTCATTCAAGCAATAAAAAGGTGGATTGTCATCCACTATAACTTGTAAAATAGGATAACGACGTACTTCAATTTCCGCATGTTGAACAGCCTGAATCACTGTATCCATGTCATTGAAATGAAAATCACAATACATACCCAGCGAACCAGTGGTAGAAATTCCGGCATACAAACAATCTTGACGAAAACCGGTTTTGCGAACGGCTTGAAGGAAAGATCCATCTCCGCCCAAGCTT
Source organism: Paenisporosarcina sp. P4_D4 (assembly GCF_056401835.1). Lineage (NCBI taxonomy): Bacteria > Bacillati > Bacillota > Bacilli > Caryophanales > Caryophanaceae > Paenisporosarcina > Paenisporosarcina sp. P4_D4. The sequence continues at coordinate 1,658 of NZ_JBFUIO010000194.1, forward strand.
ACGATAATGTTTGCATTTTTCGCATCATCTACCGTAGTGAATCCATGTTGTGCAATCATTTCCGTAAGAATTGATTTTTGTTGCAAGGAGCTTTCATCGTGTTTCGAATAAATAAAAATGTGTGTACGCTCGGACAATATTGTCACGACCTTTCCGTTAATACTTGTCGTTATTTTAGCATGTTCTGAAACATTACGGCATGTTATTCGTATTACGTTAAGAGTAGAAAAAGGAGGATTATCAAATTGAATGCAAAACGTTGGATTGCTTTAGGTTCTGCAGTACTATTATTTGGCTTGTCTATCATCATTAATATGGCGTCTATTGCTTTTAGTACTGATTGGACATCTAATTTTGAAAACATGCTGGCTTTGCCAGAAAGTGAGTATTCCGAGAGCGTACTGGAAGTTGGGGATACATCTAAACGTATCGCTGTATTAACAGTGGACGGAGTCATTCAGGATACTGGCGAGGCTACTTCACTTTTTGGAACAGCCGGTTACGATCACCAGTTTTTCATGGACCAACTGGAAATGATTAAAGAAGACGATACAATTAAAGCCGTGGTCTTGCAAGTGAATTCGCCAGGTGGCGGGGTTGTCGAGTCTGCGCAAATTTATGATAAAATTAAAGAAGTGCAAGAAGAAGTTGGCATACCGTTTTACGTGTCGATGGGCAGCATGGCTGCATCAGGCGGATACTATATCTCTGCGCCTGCAGATAAAATTTTCTTGAATAAAGAAACACTGACAGGTTCCATCGGCGTCATTATGGAAAGTGTCAACTACGGCAAACTGGCTGAAAAATATGGTGTTGATTTTGTTACGATTAAAACAGGACCGTATAAAGATATTATGAGCCCAACCCGTGATATGACGGAAGATGAGCGTGCGATGCTACAGGACATGATTAATGAATCGTATGAATCATTCGTAGATATTATTGAAGAAGGCCGTGGCATGACAGAAGCTGAAGTGAAGAAAGTGGCAGATGGACGCATTATGAATGGGCGTCAGGCAATTGAAGCCGGTCTTGCGGATGAATATGGATATTTGGAAGACGTAATTGAAGCTGTTCGTAAAGACTTTGATTTAGAAGATGCAGAAGTGATTCAATATGAATACCCACAAGGCTTCTCTAGTCTATTTTCTGTGAAAGCTCAATCGTTGTTAGGTGGAGACGCGGAGTCACAATTGATTGGCCGTTTACTTTCGGATTATAACGCACCTCGTATGATGTATTTATACGGTGAGAAGTGAGGAGGAATAGTAAATGAC
>NZ_JBFUIO010000195.1:0-2925 GCF_056401835.1 Paenisporosarcina sp. P4_D4
CTTTATATAGATTATGATTTAAGTTGCCTTCTAATGAATAATATCCAGTCATTTTTGTTTCTTCTTCTTGTAGATAAAGTTGAGTAGTTGTTAAATGCTTATGTTTACCTTTCTTCTGAGCATCTGTTATTGATCCTGTGATTCGATAAGTGTTAGTTACTGCTGTTTTTTTGAATGAGTGGAAAGTGTAATTTCTATCCTCATGTTTAAACTTGTATTTAAATCGTGCCATCATATCTGTAATGTTCTTTTTAGTTAAGGTAAATACTTTCTTCTGTCCTTCCACTTTAAGTTGTAATAGCTCTTCGTAGAATGCTTTGCTAATTGGCTCTAAATACTTCACATTTCCCTTACCTACACCAGAAAGATACACTCTTTCACCATCAGGTTTAAATTGTGACCACTCTAATTCACGTAATTCTGATTCACGTAGCCCAGTGTCAATTGCTGTTTTAATGATGAGTTTCTTCTCAAGTTGCTTGTTCTTTTCATGTTGTGTTGCTTCTAAATATTGTTCAGCGATTTCCATTGGGATTGAATCATAAGAGTTAGGATTATTCTGTAGGTTTTCAATTAGTTCAAAGAATGTTAAGTCTGATTGAATTACCTTCTTTGCATTTAGATTCTTATACAAAGACTTAATACTAATTGAATGTCGATTAACTGTACTGTTGGATTTCTTACTTAGTCCATTTAAGAAAGAGTTAAATGAATCATAATCCAAAACCTCTAATTCTTCTGCTGTTATAGTGCTAATTGATTTATCATATACATCTGATAAGAAACGCTTAATGTCTCCTCTATAGCTCTTAGATGTATCTTCTGATCGCTTGCTTCTTTCAAATAGAAAATCTTCAATTGCTTTACCTGCCTTGGTTTGAAATTGTGTTACTGTTGCTAAGTTAGTCATTTTAATATACCCCATTCCTTTCTTATCTGTCTGTTATGTTGATTTATGATTTCTTTCTTATTAACGCTAATCATCTTGTATTCGCTCCCTTAGATAAAGACATGATTTGTAATTTGTGTCAGCTCATGCTGCCTCATGTCCTTATCCAAGAGAACGAATGTTCCAAGACTGTATTGTCTTATAATTCGTTCTTCTGTACATTTAGTTTACCACACTCTCTGTTATTTTAAACCCCTTTTCTTAATTAATTTATAATTTATTTATAACTATTTTACATGGCTTCATTCGTGATGCTTCAATCTCTTCTGGAGTCTTATATTGTAGTGTATGCTGATTTTCCAAATGTGATACCCACTTTCTTATAATTGTTTAATTAAGTTTAATTATTATATGATACATTATCAATGAAGCGATTTGTCATTTCTTCTCTCATGTGTTCCACTAAATGATTGTACATATGATTGTTCATGGATTCATCTTGTCGCCCAAAACACTCGTTATATACTTCTAATAGCTGYATATCCTGATCCAATGACAGGTGATACTTCTTACCTTTTAGTGCTAATTCATAAAGCTCTACAAGTTGTTTGTTACTCATGTCATAAACGTTCATCTGGACATTCCTTCTTTCTATAATTTGTTGTTACTTATAATAATAAATTATAACACAAACAATGTCAATAAAAATGGAAACTAATAGTTAATTAATTTCCATTTAAAACAGTTCATTTATTTGCCTTCTTTAGTGACCACTTCGGCAATATGCAAAGCAATGACACACTTTTCTTTTTCTAAATGGTCAAATTCCTTTTCAATTCGATCCTTAGCGGTATCATTCTTGTCCTTGAATGCCTGAAGATATTCTACTCCTTTTGTTGATAATTGCTTTTCTTTATCTTTATATAGGCTAAGTATTTCAAAGAATGATTTACCTTTCATCGCTACACCAATATCGTGCATATCCCATCCGTTTAAATCTAGTGCCATTATTTCTTCATCTCCTTTGAATGTTATTTTATAATATATTTATTTAAGTATTAGTGAAAGAAGTCATTCCTCTTCCACATACAATCCTTCTTTAAATGCTGGACTGTTAAATGTCTTTATTACACTCGCAATTTTACCTTYATGTACTTCAGGTTCTTTTTGATTGTCTATATATACACTAAACCGATAAGAGTCTTTTGAAGATTTTTTGATTGTTGAATATCCGTCATTTTGATCAAATCTGATTGTTGCACCATTTCTTAGCTCTTTCATTGCTTCAGATGGGTTAAGATATATCTTCTTCACTTGAATCACTCCTTAGTGCCATTATACAATAAGCTATCTAGTACCGTAAAATGTTAGTTTTATTTCTTAGTTTGGTTGGACTATGCGTTATTAGTCATGTCGCAGTTTATCCTCATTCCATTAATTACTTTTGTGCTTTGACCACGCATCAGCATTCCTTTTTCTCCGTTTCTACCTTTTGTAAATACAACGGAATAATCTCTGTTAGGCAATCCTAGCAACTTCAAAACATCTTCGTAAGATATCTCTTCTTTCTCAAAAACAAAATGACTACCATTTACAACTACCATTTTCTTATCACTCCTTTTGGTTCTACTGACTATTTTCCAAATCCATGTATGGATCTTTCCCCTGTTTAATCCTCATCTCATTGATTTCCAATGTTTCTTCTTCAATACAAGGTGGGCAATATCTAACCCACTCAGAAGTCTCTCTTCCGCAATTCATACACTCCAATACATCATCCTTTCTAAATTCGCTTTTTATTTGATGACTTCAATTGTAATTTTCACATTTAATCCTTCAAAATCAAGAAGTTCTTCAGTAAAATATGAGTTGTTATTTATTTCTAAGTCCCCATATTGTGAGTAATAGCTTCCACATTCAATTTCTCTCATGTACACTTTTCCTTCAAATACAGCTATTTGATTCAGAAGATATGATTTATCTAATTTTGTTGCAGGTACATACTTTTTCATTGTCTGCTCCCCTTCTCCAAATAA
>NZ_JBFUIO010000196.1:0-2918 GCF_056401835.1 Paenisporosarcina sp. P4_D4
AAATACGTTAGAGTTCTGTTCTTCAACTAACGGGGCAGTTTAGTTTAACAAGAAATAATAGGTTAATTTATCTGTTGAAATGGTGTTAAACTTAATAATATTCTTATTATTTTATTGAGGTGAAAAAATTGATATTAGTTAGTTCTTGTTTAGCAGGTTTAAAAGTTAGATATAACGGAACAGATAGTTTAGATAATAGAATACAAAAACTTTTATCAGAAAATAAAGCTATTACTGTTTGTCCTGAACTACTTGGAGGTTTTCCAATTCCAAGAGAGCCTGCTGAAATCGTTGGGGGAGATGGTGAAGATGTATTAAATGGGAAGGCAATAGTTGTTGAAAAGTCAGGAAGAGATGTTTCTGACCTATATGTAAACGGAGCATACGTTACATTAAAGAAAGCTCAAGAGTTAGGTGCAACAACTATTATCCTTAAAGATTACAGCCCATCTTGCGGTAGTTCTATGATTTATAATGGCGAATTTAAAGGAAATAAAGTTACTGGTATTGGTGTCACAACAGCTCTACTAAGAAGAAATGGTTTAAAAGTAATTTCTGAAGAAAATCTCACTGATTTTTTGGATGGATTACAATGAATGTTCTTTAACTATTGGGGTGCTTTACTTCAATAAGGAGTAAAGCCGTTTTTCTTCTTCAACTAACGGGGCAGGTTAATTGAACAAGGTACAATTATTCGGTCTATTAATCGATAGAATATGTAGAAGGGGAAGTTGGAAATGATACTTTTAAATGGAGTAAGTGGGTTTAATGGCCCTGACCCAGTAACCGATGGAGAATATTTCAAAAAAATATGTTACTCGTTAATTTATAGACTAAATGTGAATGTACGAGTGAATTTGTTTAATTGCATAAAAACAAGGAGGTCAAGCAATTTTACCTCTTTGTTTTTATGCATTTTTTCACACATTTTCTTTTAATACGTTRTAKGGATTKGTTCGCAAWGCTTTAACTGCGGGAAAGCAWGCACCTAGAATGCCAACCAAYACCGGSAKACAAATTGTCAATGAAAGAATCGTCAATGAATCCCAAGGAAAGAYATTATACATKATGCCRATGTAKGAWATAGATAGWACCAAACCGACTATTCCTGMCAAWAAACCCACKAAAGCYCCTTCAATWATAATWGAMCRYGTAACYGTYTTATCTYTCCARCCAATCGATTTAAASAGWGCTAGTTCGCCTTCTCTTTCCACRATATTTTGCCACATCATCTCRGCTGTAGTMAGTGCRCCAATMATTAGAGCYGCACCCATGATCAAGTAGTGAGATTTGTTTACCTCAACTGCAACAAACTCSCCTAACCAGGATGTATATAAAACTCCATCTAAACGGAATGATACGTATAGGTAAAAGGATAATAATGTGGAAGGTAAAGCAATGGCCAAAATGGACAAAAGGTTTCTTCCAGGTCTTTGCGATACTTGGTTCATAACAAACCCAACCATCGATTGATTACTAAAAATCCTTTTAGACTTTTTGGTTATTTCTCCTGATTTGATTCCCTGATATGGTTTCAATCGTCCGACTTGTACGAGGGGTAGAACAATACCTAAACCATAAATAACGAGCGATGTACCGAATACCAAAACAATCTTACTAATGTTGAATGTGCTTCCATTTAGCATAAAAATCATTTCTAAAATAATGGCTATTAGTGTGATTAGGAGTACATAAAAGAATGCTTCTCCTAGCAGCATTTTCCGAAGAATGCCTGTTCGCCATCCTAGCGCAAGAAATATGCTATATTCTTTCTTTCGTGTTAAATAAGATACATAGGTTGTTGCAAACACATACATCATACCAATCAGTAGGATGGTAACGAGAATACTCGTATACCCTAATGAGGTTTCTCTTAAAATGGTGATAGCCGCGCCTATATGAATCCAAGGTTGTTCAATCCACCCTAGCGTTTTATCGTGTTCAACCACTTTGGTGATGGTTGGTTGAGGTGATGATCCTCTTGTAATGATGACTTGAAGTCCTGTCGCACGTTCAATATCATTTTTGACTTGTTCCATTTTTTCTTGCGCTGCATTTCCAATATCATCGATGCCTTTTACTTTAATGCGAATGGAGGATATGCTATTCCCTCCCGTAATGATTTCAGCTGCCTTCACAGTAGTTAATATGTTAGGTGGATTTGTAAGCAAGCCTGTTGGTACACCGGATCCTTTCATCGTCCTTGAAGGATTTAACGGTTCATTGTCTGGTCCAAGGACGATACCCGCCTGTGCAGGACGATATGTCTCAAGTGGTAGTTCAGTTAAAGGGTCTTTACTAATTTTTAATTTATCAGAAGAGAAACTCCCAACAATATTCAATCTCAATACTGGCAAGAGAGGTACTCCGTCTTCAGTTAATTCATGATCTAACAATTCTGCTTTTCTGAAACCTGAATTCGGTAAAACATCTTTAAAAATATCAATCATTTCGACGGGCTTGCTTGACACTACGTAACTATTTGACCATCTCTCTGGGAAAGGACTTTCTAATTTTTGATAATCAAGAATACTGGATTTAAAAACTAATTGAGTTCCATGAACTGATAAGGAAGGATTGTCATTCGGGTTCGCCAAAGCTTTAAAGATCATGTTTTCCAATTCTTCACCAGTTAACTCAAAACTGTCTACTTTCTCTGTCTCCAACTCATTTAAATAGTCCCGTCCATTTCCTTTTTTAATTAATTCGGCAGCTTGTTGCTTTTCAGTATCAGTATTAAAAGGGATAGCTAATTTTTCTTGAGAAACCTGAAACAGGCTATTTGAAAAGCTTTTATTATTTATTAAAACAGGAATTTCAAATAAACGGTCCATTTTTTCATCGTAAATAGCATCTTCATTTGGCTCTAAGTATCGGCTCGTATCAGATAGTTGAACTGCCTCGTCTAGTCCTACAAG
>NZ_JBFUIO010000197.1:0-2914 GCF_056401835.1 Paenisporosarcina sp. P4_D4
TTTCGGAGACTTAGGTGCATCTGCAGCCGAAAGTATTTACTTCACGGATATATTCTACTTTGTTGATGTTGCGTTATTATTTTTCGGAGACTTAGGTGCATCTGCAGCCGAAAGTATTTACTTCACGGATATATTCTACTTTGTTGATGTTGCGTTATTATTTGCGGCAATTAAATGGTTGCCGAAAGTGACAGAAGTTGCAGTAAGACCAGCTATCCGTAGAGCATATTTTGTGTTGGCAGCAGCAGTTTTATTCCTGAACTTAGGATTAGCAGAAACTGAGCGTCCACAATTGTTAACTAGAAGTTTTGACCGTGAATTATTAGTGAAGAATATCGGAATGTATAATTATCATATATACGATGTTTACATTCAATCGAAATCTCATGCACAGCGAGCATTAGCTGATGGCAGCGAACTAGTAGAAGTCAATAACTATGTTCGATCAAATCAAGCAGAACCTAATTACGAAGTATTTGGTACTGCTGAAGGCAAAAACTTAATTGTTGTTTCACTTGAATCACTTCAAAATTTTGTAGTGAATGAAGAAATGAACGGTGAAGTTATTACACCTTTCTTGAATGAATTAACGAAAGACAAAGATACGTATTACTTCCCGAATTTCTACCATCAAACAGGATTGGGAAAAACTTCCGATTCTGAATTCGTGGTAGAGAATAGCCTTTACCCATTAGGTGGAGGCGCAGTGTTCTTTACGAATAGTGGGAACACTTACAATTCAATGGCCGAATCATTAAATGAAAAAGGTTATTTCACAAATGTCATGCATGCGAATAACAAGAGTTTCTGGAATCGTGACATTATGTATAATGCCTTGAATGTTGAAAAATTCTATGATGTGGAAAGTTACGATATTGCTGAAGGCGATTCAGTTAACTGGGGAATGAAGGATATACCTTTCTTCGAACAATCAGTTAATCATATGGCTGAAATGGAACAACCTTTCTACTCACGATTGATTACATTGACGAATCATTATCCTTTCCATTTGGAAGAGAAAGATCAATTTATTCCTGAATACAATTCAAATTCAGGAACATTGAATCGTTACTTCCAGACAGTACGTTACATGGATGAATCAGTGAAATCTTTATTTGAAGACTTGAAAGCTAAAGGGTTATACGAGGATTCAATCATTGTCATGTACGGTGACCACTATGGTATTTCTGAAAACCATAATGAAGCTATGGCACAATATTTAGGAAAAGAAATTACACCTTTTGAAACTGCTCAATTACAGCGGGTACCAATGTTCATTCATATTCCCGGATCCAACCAGGGTAAAGTTGTTGAAGAAGTTGCTGGTCAAATCGACATTCGTCCAACTATTCTACATTTATTGGGTGTAGACACAAGTAAAGATATGCAAATGGGTGCAGATATCTTTTCTAAAGACCATGAAGAATTTGTTGTATTCCGTGATGGCCGCTTTGTTACTGATAAAGTGGTTTATGCAGGAAATGTATGTTACGACAAGGAAACTGGTTTAGAAACAGAGGCTAAAGCTTGTGCACCTTACATTGAACGGGCGGCAGAAGAACTTGGATACTCAGATCAAATCATCAATGGGGATTTGCTTCGTTTTTACGATGAAAAAACAGGCAACCTGCTAATTGATGAGACTGCTGAACGTAAATAATGTATTCTGTTAAAAACGTCAAAAAGTGTAGAATCACTTTTTGACGTTTTTTTTATTTATTGAAACACATATCGATTCTATACGTACTACTTGTATATAGGAAAGGGGGAGTGGTGATGAGACGAAGCATTCGATACTACAGTATATTTCTTTTGCTTCTTTTAACAAGTTGCCAGCAGAATCTCTCAGAACCTTTCTTACCAGAAAAATCAATTTCCCCTGAACAAGAACAACCGAATAAAGAAGAAGATACAATTTTACCTCTATCAGAGCTGAACGGGAATTTTGAAAGTGTGATTGGCTGGCTTTCTAATGAAGAGATTCTCTATATAACAAGACAACAATCAGACTATCAAATTAATTCCTATCATATTGAAACCGGGGTTAACAAAATAATCTTTACTATTTCAGAACCTATCATCGAAGCGAGGATTCATCCGAACTTGTCTAAAATTGCTATTGTAACATCCAATAATTCATTGAGCGCGTCCATACATTTTTATTCGTTGGCAGGTCAGGAATTGGACAAGTTGACGATCGAATCATCCGAATTGTATTGGGACTGGCATCCAACTCAAGATGATGAAATTTTTTTCAGTGCATTTTATGAAGACTGGACGTTTGATTCTTTTGTCTATTCAAGCGGAACGAAAGAAATGAAACGCTTTGAAACAAATGATCCATTTGGTAAATGGGGAAAAGAATCCTCTATATACACTATTAATTGGCCAGAAAACGATTCATTAAGTGGTGGAACATTACGTGAAGTGAATACCGTGACGAAGAAGGAAGCAGAGTCGGAAGCTACCAATATTATTCACGTGTCGGCTACAGATGATGTTGAAGTGCGAGTAAGTATTTCAGATGATCAGCAAAAATTTTTGTACACACTGATACGGTATCGGGATGGGAAATCAACAACGTTCKAATTGCCGTCCATCAGTAATTACTCGCAATGGTTTGTTCCAGAAATAGAATGGCTTAGTGATGGAACTATGTTGACATATGAAGCGTCTCAATCAGGTTTAATGGATGATATCCCATCAGACTTTGATCTTGTCCAATTGTCTATTACTGAGCCTATGAAAACAATCTTGAAAGGACCTTATGAATCCTTTTCGTGCAATCCATCTGGCCAATATTGTTTAACAGGAGTTCAATTAGAAAATTTGCTAAAGGTTAAAAGTGGTGAAACATTGCCTTGGATTACATTGCAGGAATAATAAATATAGTGCCCACGTGCCACTATTAATC
>NZ_JBFUIO010000198.1:0-2853 GCF_056401835.1 Paenisporosarcina sp. P4_D4
AAATAACACTCTTGCTTACTTTTTATATTATAATTAATTAATTTAATCATCTAGTTAACTTCCATGCCTCTACTGTATCCATTAAGTCATCCACAAATGCCATTGCTTCTTCCTGTGGTTCATCATTCTTCAAATGGTCAAATATCTTACTTAGCTCATATCCCAATAAATTAGCAAACTCATTTTGATTCATTTTAATCTCATGCTTCTCCTTGATGATTCCAAAATTCCTCTTGGCTCTCTCCACGCATTTCCTGACAGCATGATTCACATCACCAGTCTCAACAGCTCTATGACACTTGATGCACAATGCAACTAAGTTGTCATCACTATTGTCTCCGCCTAATCCCCTAGGCAGTATATGATGGACTTCTAATCCATGATCCTGTTCACATATGAAGCAGCTATATTCATCTCGCTCTAATATTCTCTCCCTGTGAGTATCATTGAAACTATCAATCAAACTGTAATTCAATCCTGTTCTCATATTGACAATGAAATCCCTCTTACGTGACAATAATGATTCTACACGGAATGATACAATATCCTCTACGTCTGATTCCTTTGGCTTCTTCTTCTTGAGTTTTTGCTTATGGATTCCAGCAACATGTTCAATCCGACATTCATCATCACAATAAATGGGAGACCAATAATCCTTTGCAAATGTAATAATCTTCTTGCAGTTTTTACACAATGCTGCCTTCTTGCCTATTTTAGCGTATCCTCTCTTACAATCATTTGAGCAGAAGTCTGATCCTGTAATAGAAACAAAATCATCGTCACAATACCTACACTTCTTTGTAAGATGAATCTTCTTACATTCAGCACTACAATACTTCTCATTTGGACTACTTCTGAATACAAATACTTCTTCACATCTAATACATCTAGTCCTTTTACAATTGTCTGAACAATATACTCTGTCATGATTATATCGGAATTCCACTTCACACATTCTACATTCACATGTATATTTTAATTTCTCCTTGCACTCATCTGAGCAATAATGAATATGATGTTGATTTGACACAAAGGATTCCTTGCAGCTAATACATTTCCTGTTAATAATTAATACTCCATCTTCAATTGTGAATAATTCCATTTGTCATTTCCCCTTAATTTCTCTATATTCGTAAAAGGAAGAATATTCCTCCTCACTACTATCTATATACAGATAATCAATTTTTATCAACTAACTATTATAATTTATTTATTATTTGTAATTCCATCTCCACACATTCAGTTACCCTCTCACATATGCCTATTCAATTCGAGAGCATAGCTAAAGTTGATCGTTTTATCATTTCCATATAAATGCTCATTCTTCAAATTTAGAAACTACAACGTCCTCAGGATTAAATATCGTATTAATTAGAGCATGTGACTTTTATTTGATTATTTCACACCGTCTTGAAGTCATAATCAAATCATAAATCCATACTAATTTTCCATCTACACCTTACCTGACCTCTCAGAATCAATTTAAAGTATCGTAGCGTTCTCTATACAGTTTCAAAATATGTTATCCGTATATTTATGTAAATCGAAAATTTAAAAATTAAGACAGCTCACAGAGCTGAATTTGTATTAAATATGACGTGTCACTTTTATCGGCTAATTTAATCCACTATCCTCCCATCTAATCATCTACAATTCAGCTACATGGGAGGGGGATATATTTCAGTTAAAATAAAAAGGATGCCTATACAGACACCCCAATTCTCATTCATCAAATAATAAAAATTCCTAACAGGTTACGTTTTCGTCATCTTATAATAAATCTATATATTAATTATATATATTATATATTATAAATCATTTATTATAGATGTACTAAAACGTAACCTGTTTAAAAGGTTACTATTTTGTACCTACCCTAAAGTCCTATATATAATTCCTCACATCTCATCTAAACAATGGAATACCAATTGATTTCACCTTTTTTCTTCACAGCTTGTTCCTTCTTAATTAATTCGATATCAACTAAGAATCCTACAGTTTCATTAATCTTCCGTCTATCCCAACCAGTCAATCCAATCAACGTCTTATTGGCACATTGAAATTTCTCTTCTCCATGAAAGTGTTTATTCTTCTCATTCATCATCAATAACAATCCATACATATATACTGCTGAACAATTCATCTTACCATCAACTGTACAGGCAACAATTATCTCACCTCTCATCAAATGTGAATTAGCTGCATTCCAGAATAGTCCATCCTCATTCTCATTCCCAATTGACTTCAACGGAGCTTTCACAATTACATTCAGTGACTTAAATGTATTCAATCGTTCTCTATCTTCCTTGTCATAATCAGACAACATCGTATAACTCATTTGCTTATCTTCATTCATGTGCCATAGTATAGGATAATCATTTACACTGGAAGAATAACCTTTCTGATCTAACAGTCCATTCTTCTTAATAATATAATTCAATCTTTTTTCATTTGGATTGTATCCTAACAGTTTCTTAATATCAGCTAGTGTAAATCCATGTTCTCCATACTTAGCATAATTCCACAAGTAAGCAATCATCCAATAGAAACAATAAATAAACTCTTGGTGATGGGGAGATTTTAACTCCCCTACCTCAAGCCAACTACGCATATCTCCAAATATTTCATTGGGTATTGCTACTGGTCTTTCGTATCTTCTTTCGGTCATATGGCATATTCCAACTTTCATTATATTATAATTTACTATTTAATCATTTTTAATTTGATTAATTCCTGTAGGAACGTCCGTCTTGATTGACTACTATCATTCTTGATGGCTTGAAACAGAGCATTGTTCTCCACTAATGCTACCCCTTTAGACGATGTACGTGTCAAAGCTGTATATACCAGCTG
>NZ_JBFUIO010000199.1:0-2852 GCF_056401835.1 Paenisporosarcina sp. P4_D4
GTAGCGATAACCATCATTATCGCTACTTAGAAAAGAATGAAGTTGATTATTCCTACTTTCTAGGGATTAATGATTTGGATTCCGACTAAAGATACTTAATCACTTCCTCGCATTTTTTAAAAACTAAACGAATATGTTTAGTTGTATTGAATTTATGCTATAGGAAGGACGAATTTTGTGAACGGTACCCTATCAGACGAAATTAATCGAATTATAAGCATCTTGAAGAAGGATCAATCTGAAGTAGGAACTTGGGATTATCCTTTTGAAACAGGTATTACAACGGATGCCTATATGATTATTTTATTGCGTTCATTAACTATTGATGATGAAAAATTAATAAAGGAACTAGTAGATCGGATTTTAAGCGAACAACAAGATAGTGGGGCTTGGAAGCTGTTTTATGATGAAGAAGATGACGGTAATGTAGCTGCCACGATTGAAGCTTATTACGCCCTTCTATATTCCGGCTATTGTTCTCACGATGATGTACGAATGCAAGTAGCAAGACAGTTTATTTTATCAAATGGGGGAATAGACAAAAGTAATTTACTAACAAAAATTATGCTGGCAGTAACTGGGCAATTTTCACGGTCAAAAATTTTTACTGTCCCGACAGAATTTGTTTTACTACCACACTCATTCCCAATGAACTTTTTCGACTTTTCTGTCTTTGGTAGGGCGAATATCGCTCCACTCATGATTCTCGCTGATAAGAAATACATAATTAAAACAAATAAAAGTCCAAACATTTCAGATTTATATATTTTGAACCACAACCGGTGGGATGAAGAATATTTATCAAGGGTCCTCTCAAATGAATGGAGTCCTTTTCTTTTATCCATTCAAAAAAGAATTGAGGACCTAATTGGTTTGCCAAAGCAAATTCAGGAACTTGCGGTTGATAAGACAAAACAGTATATGCTGGAACGAATTGAACCGGATGGCACCTTATACAGTTACTTCAGTTCGACATTTCTGCTAATTTTCGCGTTGCTTTCCCTTGGATATAAGAAAGATCATCCCACAATCATTCATGCGGTAAACGGATTAAAGTCTATGAAATGCCAAGTTGACGGGAAGACTCATATGCAATTCACCACAGCAACGGTATGGAATACAGCTTTAATTAGTTATGCCATGCAAGAAGCAGGCGTTTCCGAATTAGATCCCGTTATAAAAAAAGCAAACCAATTTTTATTAACACGACAGCATTATAAATATGGGGATTGGGTCATACACAGTCCACATAGTCTCCCAGGGGGATGGGGTTTCTCAAATGTAAATACAATGAACCCTGATATTGATGATACTACTGCATCCTTAAGGTCAATTTGCAAAACTGTCATTAAAAAACCCAAGGTCCATACATCTTGGGACAGAGGAATCAACTGGGTATTTTCAATGCAAAATGATGATGGAGGATGGCCATCATTCGAAAAAGGCGTGAATAAAAGCATTTTGTCTATGATTCCAATTGAAGATGCTGAATATTTACTTGCAGATCCTTCAAGTGCAGATTTAACAGGAAGAACATTGGAATTTTTCGGGAAATTCACTAACTTAAAGAAGAGTCACGACTCTATAAAGTTAGGTGTAAATTGGCTATTCGATCATCAAGAACCGAATGGATCGTGGTATGGCCGATGGGGCATTTGTTATATTTATGGTACTTGGGCTGCTATAACCGGGCTTGTTGCAGCAGGAATATCGTCGGACCATCCTTCTATTCAAAAATCTGTCAAATGGCTTCGTGATATTCAAAATTTGGATGGGGGATGGGGAGAGTCTTGTAAAAGTGACAAAATGAAAACGTACGTTCCATTGAGAGCCAGTACGTTAACTCATACAGCCTGGGCATTGGATGCGCTGATTGCTGCTGAAGACGAACTCACACCAGAAATAATATCCGGCATCAAATATATTTTAGAAAATAATGACAAAGATGACTGGACAACTTCTTATCCAAAAGGACAGGGAATGGCTGGCAGTTTCTATATTCATTATCATAGTTATCGATATATTTTCCCTCTAATTGCACTTGCGCATTATCAAAAAAAATTTCCGAATGAAAGCCTCTAAACTCTCAAGAACGAATAGGTATGAAAGGTGACATACCATACTATGGCGCAAGCGGAATTGTTGGGTTAATTGTGAACCCAGTCACGTCAATTGATTCACCTTCTGAATCCTTATTGCCACTCGTAACTCCCAGAGGATTAGGTATAATATTTTATTGAAAATAGTATTTTGCAGATGTATTAGCTATTTCACCACATATTACCAAGATTGTTTCGTTAAAAATATTATTCTGAAATAATTATTGACAAATTTACTTCTAATCCGTATAGTATGGGATATTATAAAAAAAAATCAGATATAGTTTTCAAAACACAAAGATCAGGAGTAGTAAAAGCTCATTATTCGGTAAAGAGAGCTGCGGGTTGGTGCAACGCAGTCCAATGATACTTTGAACTTGCCTGGGAGTGGTAAAGCGAAAGTTTAGATTTAATCTATTCTCTTATTTTAACGATTGACCTTCGTTACAAGGTTTTTAAAGCAGGGTTCGTAAAGAGCCAATAAGAGTGGTACCGCGGTAAGCTTAAGGCATATCGTCTCTTTCTTCATTTGATTGTGAAGGAAGAGACGATATGCCTTTTTTGATTTTTTGGGAGGTCAGGATATGGAAACCGACAAACAGAATTTACAGAGGACAATGACTTCAAGACATATTACGATGATGGCATTAGGAGGTGCCATTGGGGCAGGTTTATTTAAAGGAAGCAGTTCAGCCATTGATATGGCAGGACCATCCGTAATAATTGCTTACTTGATAGGGGGCATCATCCTAT
>NZ_JBFUIO010000200.1:0-2848 GCF_056401835.1 Paenisporosarcina sp. P4_D4
ATATCAATATATCGGATATTACATAATGCTYACATTAGATTTACACTCTATTAATATTTATCACTTACCATTAAGCAGAAAAGCAAATTTGATTCTGTAGGGGGGCTTAAAATAATGTTCGGCCGTTTGTAAAAAAGTTGCACCGTTTATAAAAAAGATTGATTAGAATACAGTACATATTTTATAAGAACATTGATAAATCATGATATATCAGTGTTTTTTGATCGAACTTTATTCTGAAAACGTGGTCAACATGAGAGGATTAAAGGATTTGATCAATCTTTTTTCGAAAAATAAACTACGTCGTATAAAAAAAAATTAAGGGAGATGTTTATGGTTACCTTAACGAAGTTTAACAAGTCATTATTTTCATTTATCCTGATAGTTGGATTCCTGCTCAGCACCAGTGTTGGCTATATGCCGGTGCATGCAGCAAGCGATGCATATAGTCTGACAGAAGCAGAAAGCTTTAGTTCCAAGTCGGGTGCCTACCTAAAAGTCGAAGCTTGCCCAGATGGTGGACAATGTATAGGAGGTACTAATGACAACCAGTATTTAGCATATAACAATATTGACTTTGGTAGCGACGTTAATGGCGCTACGAAATTTAGTGCAAGACTTTCAGTTAAGGGATCAAATGCAGGGGGAGATATTGAAGTATGGATTGACGGTCCGACCAGCGCGAATGGTAAAAAAGTGGGGACACTTACTACCGCAGCTACCGCACCGGATAACTGGAATGTCTATAAAACTATGACAACCGATATTACTGAAGTTACAGGAATTCATGATGTATACCTTGTAGTAATGGTTGCGGCGGGAAAAACATATGTAGCCAACATCAACTGGTTTCAGTTTTCAAAGACATTGAACAGCATTGAGCTTACAAAACCACCAGCAAAGACTGTATACCGTATTGGAGAGAGCCTTGATATCACGGGTATGGAAGTCACAGGCACCTATATTGACGGTTCGACTAGGGGGGAGGAAGTCAGAGCTTCCGACGTAAGCGGATTTAACAGTTCATCTGCAGTAGCCAGCCAGATACTAACCGTCACAGTACGCGGTAAGACAGTAACTTATCCAGTAGAAATAAAGCCGAAGGTACTAACAAGCATCACAGCACCTGCAGCGATTACTGGTGTAGTAAACGGAACAGCGCCTACACCGGTGGCCCTTGGATTGCCTAGCACAGTAGTACAGGTGACCGACGGCGGTAATTTGAATGCACCTGTAACCTGGAATATAGATGCATCAGGCTATGTTCCGTCCGTAAAAACCGAGCAGAGTTTCACGGTAAAGGGAACAGTAGATCTGCCAACAGGGGTTACAAATCCGGATAATGTAGCATTGTCAACAAGCATCAATGTTACGGTTCTTGCTTCAACAACACCTGACAGGGATACTAGTTATAAATTCAGCTTTATGTCCATTTCTGATACACATGCAAATGTACAAGGGGATATCGCCGATGTCAGACTTGACAATGCATTGCAGGAAGCAGTTAGCAATAATGTGCAATCCGTTAGCGTTGGTGGAGATCTTACTGAATATGGCACAGATGCACAATATAATACATTAATGAAAACAATGAACAAATATCCTCAACTTGATCGCAACTTGATTTTAGGGAACCATGATGTAAGGTGGATGGGAGGATTTGAAACAGCTAAAAACAGATTTTTGACACATACTGGTATGCCAGGTGTTTATTATGATAAGTGGATAAGCGGATACCACTTCATTTATTTGGCAACGGAGACTGATGATAAAGACAGTGCATATATATCAGATACCCAGATGAAGTGGTTAAGCGATAAGTTGGCGGAGAATGCAAGTAAAGACAAACCCATATTTCTCTTCCTTCATCAGCCACTAGATAATACTGTATATGAGGAATATCCTTGGGATCCTTATCAAAGCGATGAGGTACAGGATCAAAAGTTAAAGGACATTATTGGAAAATATCCTCAAAGCGTTTTCTTAACGGGACATATACATTATCCTCTCACGTTACCGGGTACTTTCTATAATAAACAGTACTTTACAATGATGAGAGATGGAGCTATCAAGGATTCAGGTCAAGGCTTGATTTTAGATGTTTATGCCGATAGGGTGGTAATAAATGGAAGAGACTTCTCGAAAAAAAGTACGGTAACTACCTGGACCATAAATAATTACACTGCGGATGCACTTGCAGCAGATAAACAAGCGCCTACCGAACCAACCAATGTCTCGACGAAAGTAGTAACAGACAAGATGGCAATGCTGTCATGGGATACAGCTACAGATAATTTTACGGGTAATGTAGGTGTTACAGGCTACGATATATATAATGGAAAAAAACTGATTGGATCTACAACAGGGCGTACGAACTTTAAAGTGACAGGGCTGAAGAAAAAAAAGACCTATCAATTTACTGTAAAAGCCAGGGATGCAGCAGGAAATGTTTCAGCGGCCAGCAGTCCGTTAAAAGTTACCACTTTAGCATTCGATCCTGCTCCGGTAAATTTGGTTCTGAATAAGGAGATTACAGCCAACGGAAGTGTGGTGGGATACGAACCGTCCAAGGCAGTAGATGGATCGGCTGAAAGCGGCCGAAAGTGGTCTTCCAATACGACCGGGGACAAATGGATGATGGTCGATCTTGGAGGGAATTATGATATAAGCAGGTGGGTAGTAAAGCATGCTGGAGAAGGCGGAGAGACCTTATCCCTGAATACAAAAAATTATATGCTTCAGGGAAGTCTGGATGGAACTACCTGGACTGACCTAGATTCAGTAGAAGGAAACGTTTCGAACAGCACGGACAGGTATATAACGAAATCCACCGCAAGGTATGTAAGAC
>NZ_JBFUIO010000201.1:0-2843 GCF_056401835.1 Paenisporosarcina sp. P4_D4
AATTATAAGTGTAAGAAATATAATAATATCGATAATCATGACAACAACTCCTTAGTTTTCATTCTTAATAGTATTGTCTCAATAAGTAATAAGTAGAAGATAAATCCAGCAATTATTAGAACATTTAAGTATACATATTCCTGGAATAGTAGTTTAGATTTCGGAAAAGTAATCGCCGAAAATAGTCCTATTAAAATAAGTAAATTTCGTATTACAAGTCTATAAGATATATCATGATTTCCTAACACTCCTCCACATCCGCAAGATAAATCTTTTCTTCCTCGAGCAAGATTTATAATAATCGCTACAGAGTATATAAATGTAAGTATGGATAGCGCAATTACACTATAAGTCATGTATACCCTAAAGATAATCATTAGACTTGCTAGTAATTCAATTAGCAAAAATAAATTTACTAGATATTTTGCAAATACGTCTGGCAATATTTTATAACTTTTTACAACCTCAATGTGATTTTCATAGTCTTTAATTTTACTTATTGCTGAAAATAAAAATATATAAGCAAATATTAAAAAAAGTACCGAATTAAACATTTCCATAACTCATCTCCACTTCTCCTGTCTTGTACATATCTGACTGGTTATTATAAAGCTCTTTATAATGTCCTTCTTTTTTAATTAATTCCAGATGATTACCAGTTTCGACAATTTGTCCTTCCTTAAGCACTATAATGTAATCCGCTAAATGACAAGCATACATTCGATGTGAAATGTAAATAGATGTCTTACCTTCAGTAATATCTTTGAACTTTAAAAATAATTTTTTCTCGGCAATTGAATCTAACGATGAGGTAGGTTCATCAAAAATAATCAATTCAGAGTCTTTTAACATTGCCCGAGCCAATGCTAATTTTTGCCACTGACCTCCCGATAAATCTTTACTACCTTCAAACAATCTTCCTAACTTTGTCTCATACCTATTAAATAAAGAATTTATGAACTCATCAGTTTCTGCTTTTTTAGCTGCCTCTACAATTGCTTTCTCTCCCTGTGTTGTATCGCCTAATAATATATTCTGATAAGCAGTCATCTCGTATGTACCGAAATCTTGATATATCACAGAAACTTTCCCATAAATTTCTTCTTCAGTTAAGAGATTAATATCTTTCCCAAAAAGATTAATCTTATTATTAGGTATTTCATATAAACCAATTAAACACTTAATTAAAGTTGATTTTCCGGAGCCATTACTCCCTACGATAATTATGTTATCGCCCTTATTCATCTTAAGATTAATATTATTCAATACCTTATTTTCAGAAAAAGGATATTTAAAATCTAAATTATTTATTTCTAAAATAGTATCTGAATTGACTGATACATTATTGATGTTTTTATGTCTACTTGGCATGTCAAGAATTGCAAATACGTCTTTTAAATAATATGTATTTTCCTTTAGGTTAGAAGTTACGTAGGACAACCCATGAATTACTCCTAATACTCTTTGAATTGCTTCCAGAACAGATACAAAGTCACCAATTCTTATCACAGACTTAGACAAAAGAAAAAGAATAAGAAAAAAAGAAGTTGCAAATGTTAAAGAACTTAAAATATCTAAACCAATAAGTTTTTTATTTTGATTTAAATGTTGTTTCAAAACCTCATCGGTATTATTTCTGTATGATGATTTCCATTTATCAAACAAATAATTAAATGATTGATTTAATCTAATCTCCTTATTATATTTTCTATCTACAAATAAACTGAATATGTAACCTTGTTCCCTAGCCGAAGGTGTTAAATATTTGGTTAACCAATATCGGTTCTTACCAAATTTATTTTGTAAAAGAAGAAGAGGAATAGCAAATGCAATTAATATTACTAAAAATAATATGTGAAATTGAATCAAAAATATAAGGACAGTAGTAATTACTATTAAAGACCTTCCTATTTCTAAAACATTATTTATGGGATTCATAAATTGACTTCCTAAGTCTCCCTGAGTCCGCTGAATAAGATTATAGAACTCATGATCCTCTAGTTTTTCGTAACTTACACCAATTATTTTCTCAGATATTTTTCCTTTTATACTAAGTTCAAGCTTCATTTGAAGATAAAGAGCACTATACTCGTCTACTTTAAGTAGGATGTTACTAATAATTGTCAACAAAATTTGCAAACCTAGTAGATATGAAATTTCTGTAAGAGTACTTCTTGTTTCAAAAAATAGTTGTACGGAATTTATTAATTTTTGCAAGATAAGAATCGAAAGCAATGGAAAAAAACCTTGAATTAATTTTGACAATATAATAAAAATAAACAAAAATGGTTGATGTTTGTATACAGTCCAGAAAGACTTAAAAATGGTTAACATTATATATATCTCCTAAAAATTACTTTTTAATTTCATTATAACATGTTATCCTGTAAAAGAAAGTAAATTCAGAATTATCTGGAGGGTTTAAAAATGCCTATAATTTATCTTTTTACATGTTTATTATTACTTTTAATTGCTCTATCTATTTTAAGAGAGGTTAAATTTGGTGAAAAATTACAGGAAGTATTTTTAAGAATTGCAAAGGATTCTATCTTACATAATGGTGATTTTGTATCTAGTTTTAATTTAAAAAACAAGAACAATGCTGAGGTTAACTTAGATGAATTAACAGATAAGTCTCTAATCCTACTTGTAATAGATACTGGATGTGATGTATGTGATCAAGACTTAGCTGAATTTGCTAAGGAATCTCTCATTTATGGAGAATTTTATAATTTTGTTCCAGTAATATCTAAATCTCCAAGTACTAGTAACAAAATGGATGTCAAACAACACTTATTTAAAGAAATACTCTTTACTGATTCAGATTTCCTTAAAAACTATAA
>NZ_JBFUIO010000202.1:0-2774 GCF_056401835.1 Paenisporosarcina sp. P4_D4
AATCAGATAAGCTCAGTATAAGAGCAATAGATGGTTCTGGTACTGATATAAACAACTCCATTAGAAGAGGAATAGAAACAGAAACTACTGACCGTACAAAAGTGTTTATTGTTCATGGTCATGATACTGCCGCAAAAACAGAAGTTGCACGTTTTGTAGAAAAACTAGGTTATACAGCAATTATTTTGCATGAACAAGCTAGTAATAGCGATACCATTATTGAGAAAATAGAGAGATATTCAAACGTTGGATTTGCAATAGTGTTATATACACCATGCGATGTAGGTGGTAAGAAGGAATTGGAGCCGAGACTTCTTTCTAGAGCTAGACAAAACGTATTATTTGAACATGGTTATCTTATGGCCAAAATCGGAAGAAAAAATGTGTGCGCTCTTGTAAAAGATGATGTTGAAAAACCAAATGATATCTCAGGAATAGTCTATGTGACAATGGATCAAAACGATGGCTGGAAATTAGGAGTGGTTAAGGAAATGGTTGGGTCAGGATATAATATTGACTACAATAAGCTTAATTACTAAAACCTAACAAATAATATTAATCGGTCTACCTATGTTGGAAAAAGCTAAAAGTAAATTAATATTGAATTAAAGTCAGTAATAAAACCAGGATGTGTAGTTTACGACACGGCCTGGTTTTTTGTGATTTAGAACATTTCTCGAATTGTATACAAATCTACATGTATATTTGTATATTAATATACATGTAGATTAGGTTACATGTATATGAAAGTATAAAACGTATAAATACTAAGTAAATTCAGAGGGTTTTGCAGTTAAAGATTGTAATCATGAAACAACAGTGTTATTTTTAAATTATTAGTTATCTCCATTTGTCTACAAGTCTACAATTACATAAAACATAATTTACTAATTTCATTATCTAAGGGAGGCATTTTCATGCACTCATCAGCACAAGTGATCACATTTGGAAATTTTAAAGGCGGGACAGGTAAAACCACCAATAGTACGATGATTGCTTATTGTCTAGCAAATTTGGGTTACAGAGTGTTATTAAGTGACCAGGATCCTCAAGCTAACGCTACTAGTCTTTTTCTACGCACAAAGGCACTGATCGAAGACGACATCGTATCATATGAAAAAACGTTAATGTCAGCTATTCAAGATGAAGATTTGAGCAGCATTGTAACTAAAGTCAAAGAAAACCTGTATCTTCTTCCAAGTTTCAGTGACTTTGCTCAATATCCGAAACTATTAGAAAAAAAATTCCCTGATGAAATTGATCGAGTCCAGTTTTTCTCTAAATTGCTGAAGCCTTTAAAGGGGGACTATGATTTTATATTCATAGATGTTCCTCCTACTATTTCTATCATTACCGATTCTGCTTTGTATGCTTCTGATTTCGTCGTCGTGGTATTACAGACTCAAGAAAGAAGCCTTCAAGGCGCAGAAGGCTTTACAGCCTATCTTCAAACGCTGATTGACGACTATGATGCTGATTTAGATATCCTGGGTATTCTTCCGGTCCTATGGAAGAATGGTGCAGCTGTCGACATTCAAACATTGGATACGGCCAAAGAGATTTTTGGCGATCATAATATCTTTTCAAATGTAGTAAAACAGATGGAAAGATTGAAACGATTTGATATGACGGGGATCACTGAAAATGATATGCATGACAAAAATGTCATCGAAAGCTATACAAAGGTTGCGATGGAATTTGTTCAACGATTGGATGCAGCCGTTAATCCATCGAATTCACCAAGCACGATTGGAGAGGTTGTAGATGTCTGATCTGCTTAGAAAGAAGCAACCTGGTAAGATTCAAAGAAGCCAAACAGTCGTTCCGAAGAATACATTTGATATCAAGGCAGTCGAAACTACCGTGGAACCGGAAAAAACTCCGGAACCTACACCGAAAAAAACAGTCAATTCCAATGTGGTTTCCGAAAAGTCGACAACGGTTCGAGTAAACATGAGTACCAAAAACAAGCTCAATGCTTTGGTGACATTGGGCATTGCTTCAACGGTTGATGATGTCACCGATCTCCTGATCAACGACTATATCGCAAATATATTAACAAAAGATGAGAGAAAACAATTCGAGATTATCTTCGAACTCTATAAGAGCAAATCGAAATAATACCCAAAAAGATGAGAGAGCCCAGGCTAACTCATCTTTTTTCAATACTGTAGACTCATCTACATGTAGATTTGTAGATGAGTCTACATGTAGATTTGTAGATATGTAATTTAATCTACATGTATTTTTGTAGATTGGTCTACATGTAGATTTGTAGATTCATCTACAAATTAAGAATTTCACAAATTAACACTCTAAAAAGGTTATTACCTATTATCTTGATAAAACGACTCAAATCCTTATATGTCAACAATTCCTGGGTATTAAATTCCGACATTAATCACATTAAAGTGCATACATGTAGATTGGTCTACATGTAGATTTGTAGATTAATATACATGTAGATTTGTAGATTAATATACATGTATATGTGGTTACATGTAGATTTGTAAATTTGTAGATGGATATACAAGTAGATTTGTAGACCCGTCTACCGTATTGGAAATGCCCGTAAACCCTTATTGTATAAGGGTTTTTGTTCTTCTATACTTTGTTACTAATTGAGAGATTTTACTAGATTCTCAAAAACGTTATAAAGATAGGAGATGCGTAATGGGCAATTTATCAGCACTGTTTAATTTGATACTTCATGAAGGATTGATGGAATACAAAAAAATTGGTTCACGCGCATCCCTATCAAGACAGATTGCCTT